>NZ_JBHWGD010000002.1:146308-185831 GCF_042733235.1 Kitasatospora sp. NPDC059722 | reverse complement strand
CCCCGGCGCCCCGCCCGCCCCCGCTCGGCGCGCTCCGCCCGCGCACGCCGCGGGCGCCCCGCCCGGCAGCCGCGCCCGCCCCCCCCCGCCCCGGCGGGCCCCCCCCCCCGCTTCTGCGCGTCCTGTCGGTGTGACCTGGTAGTACTTGGGAGCGATGAGCAGCACAACAGGGGAGAACGGGGGCGCCGAGCCGGAGCAGCTGGCGTTCATCCGGGAGACGGTCCGCAAGGCCAAGCCGCGGACGTGGCGCGGCGCGAAGCGGGCCGAGCACCTGCCGGTGGCCCGGGTCGTGGTCGACAAGGGCGTGCTGACCATCGACAAGTTCTTCGACTACGAGGTCCCGGCCGCGATGGCCGAGGAGGCCCTTCCCGGCGTCCGGGTGCGGGTCCGGTTCGGCGCGCGCGTCGTCAAGGGGCAGCGCGAGGGCGGGGAGCTGCACGACGGGTTCATCGTGGCGCGGCTGGAGAAGAGCGACTTCCCCGGCCCGCTCGCGCCGCTCGCCCAGGTGCTCTCGCCCGAGCCCGTCCTCACCCCGCAGCTCCTGCGCCTGTGCCGGACCGTCGCCGACCGGTACGCGGGCACGCTGGCGGACGTCCTCCAGCTGGCGATCCCGCCCCGGCACGCCAAGGCCGAGGCGGAGGACTCCCCGCCGCCGCGCCCGCGCCCGGCGGCGCCCGCCCCCGGTGGCTGGCAGCGCTACCCGGCCGGGCCCGACTTCCTCGCCGCGCTGGCCGGCGGCGGCGCGCCGCGGGCCGTCTGGTCGGCGCTGCCCGGGCCCGGCTGGCCGTACGAGATCGCCCGGGCCGTCGCGGCGACGCTGGCGGGCGGGCGCGGCGCGCTGGTCGTCCTGCCGGACGGCCGCTCGGTGGCGCGGGTGGACCGGGCGCTCACCGAGCTGCTCGGCGAGGGCATGCACGTCGCCCTGGAGGCGGAGGCCGGTCCGCGCGAGCGCTACCGGCGCTGGCTCGCGGTGAGCCGCGGCTCGGTGCACGCCGTCATCGGCACCCGCGCCACGATGTTCGCGCCGGTGCGCGACCTCGGGCTGGTCGTGGTCTGGTCGGACGGCGACAGCAGCCACAGCGACCCGCGCGCCCCGCACCCGCACGTCCGCGAGGTCGCGCTGCTGCGGGCCGCCGAGGAGGGCGCGGCCGTGCTGCTCGGCGGGCACGCCGTGACGGTCGAGGGCGCGCAGCTGGTCAGCACCGGGTGGGCGCGGCCGCTGGTCGCCGACCGGGAGACCGTCCGGCAGGTCGCGCCGCGCGTGCGGACCGTCACCGACCAGGACCAGCACCGGGACGCCGCCGCGCAGGCCGCCCGGCTGCCGTCGGTGGCCTGGGAGGCCGCGCGCGAGGCGCTCGCGGCCGGGCACCCGGTGCTCATCCAGGTGCCCCGGCGCGGCTACGTGCCCCGGCTCGCCTGCGGACGCTGCCGGACGCCCGCGCGCTGCCGGCGGTGCGAGGGGCCGCTGGAGGCGCCGTCGGCGGACGCCGCGCTGTGCTGCGCGTGGTGCGGAGAGCCGGAGAACGACTGGCACTGCACCGAGTGCGGCTCCTTCCGGCTGCGGGCCCAGGTGGTCGGCGCGCGGCGGACGGCCGAGGAACTCGGGAAGGCGTTCCCGCGCATCCCGGTGCGGACCTCCGGGCGGGACGCGGTGCTCGCCACCGTGCCCGACGAGGCCTCGCTGGTGATCTCCACGCCCGGCGCCGAACCGGTGGTCGAGGGCGGCACCGGCTACGGCGCCGCGCTCCTGCTGGACGGCTGGGCGCTGCTGAGCCGCCCCGACCTGCGGGCCGGCGAGGAGACGCTGCGGCTGTGGCTGGCGGCCGCCGCGCTCGTCCGGCCGTCGACGGAGGGCGGGACGGTCGTCGTCGTCGCCGAGCCGTCCGCGCGGCCGGTGCAGGCCCTGGTGCGGTGGGACCCGCTCGGGCACGCCGGGCTGGAGCGGGACGAGCGGGCTCAGCTGCACTTCCCGCCGGTCTCCCGGATGGCCTCGGTCGCGGGGAGCCCGGCGGCGGTCGCCGACCTGCTCGGACTGATCCGGCTGCCGGAGGGCGCGGACGTCCTCGGGCCGGTGCCCGTGCCGGCGCTGCGCGGCGAGGAGCAGGAGCGCGCGCTGCTGCGCGTGCCGCCCGGGCAGGGGGCGGCGCTGGCGGCGGCACTGAAGGCGGCGCAGATCGCGCGGATCGCGCTGCGGACACCGGAGGCGGTGCGGGTGCGGGTGGATCCGCTGGACATCGGGTGACGGGCGGGTAGCGGTGGTGCTCCGTTCGGGCGCCGGGTGGTGGTGGCGGTTCGCTGCTCGGGCGCCGGGTGGTGGCGGCGGTTCCCTGCTCGGGCGCCGGGGGCGGCCCGGCTCCGTCTCGTGCGGGGGCGGGGTGAGTGGGCCACCCCGCCCCGGGGGCCCTCGGGAGGGGAGGGGTCAGCCGCGCAGGGGGATGCCGGTGCGGTCGATCGGGGAGCGCTCGGCGGGGGAACGGTCGGGGACGCCGCGATCGATCGACGTCCGGTCCATGGGCGTCCGGTCGATGGCGCTGCGGTCCACGGTGGGGCGGTCCGTGCCGGCGCGCTCCAGTGCACTGCGGTCCAGGCCGCCCTGGCGGGCCGCCGGGACGGTCGCGGCCAGGCCGCTGCGCTCGGCGGGTGCGGGCAGCTCCTCGGAGCGGTCCGGGCGGCTCGGGCCCGGGACGGCGCCGCTCGCGGCCAGCAGTTCGCTGGTCGGCCGGCGCATCCCGTACCGCCGGTGCACCGCCTGCTTGGTGACGCCGAGGGCCGACCCGACCGAGTCCCAGGAGAAGCCCAGTGCCCGGTCGAACTCGACCGCCGCCGCCACCAGCGTCTCCACGCTCTCCCGCAGCTCCTGTGCCAGGCGCACGGTCGGCGCGGGCGCCCGGCCATACACCACGAACCCGGCCGAGGTGCTGGGGCGGCGCGGGCGGTAGACGTTGCCCAGCTGGGCGGTGAGGGTCCGCAGCGCGTCGACCTGGCGCCTCACCCGCTCGATGTCCCGCACCAGCAGGTGCAGGCTCGCCCGCGCCCGGGCGTCGTGGTTGATCTGCTCGGCCATGGCCTACGTGCCACCTTCCGTACGGTCAGCTCGGCCGGAGCGCCGTGTCCCGTGCGCCCCGGCCCCGGTCAATCTCACTTGACCAACGCCGAAGCGGGGGCCGGGGTAACGCCGCCGAGCGGACTCGGGATATGCCAGTCACGGGTGTGGGTGGCACGGGACGGGCCCGGCGGGCGGTGCGGGAGCGCCTGATGAGGTGCGTGAGGCCTGCGGGGTGCGTGGGGCGGGACGGCGGAGGACGGGGGACGGGTGGCCGGCCGGGCCGCACGGAGGGGTTGCATAGACTTGCCGGTGAACCAGCCGTTGTCCCAGCCCCGCGCCCCTACGGACAGGAGCCCGCGCCCCGTGGCGATCCAGCCGATCCGTCTCTTCGGAGACCCCGTCCTGCGCGCCACCGCCCAGCCGGTGACCACCTTCGACAAGGAGCTGCGCAAGCTCGTCGGGGACCTCACCGACACCATGCTCGACGCCCCCGGGGCCGGCCTCGCCGCGCCCCAACTCGGCGTCTCCCTGCGGGTGTTCACCTACCACGTGGACGGCGTCACCGGGCACCTGATCAACCCGGACCTGTCGCTGAGCGAGGACGAGCAGGACGGCCCCGAGGGCTGCCTCTCCCTGCCGGGCCTGCGCTGCGACACCAAGCGCGCGTACGGCGTCGTCGCCAAGGGCTTCAACATGTACGGCGACCCGGTCACCCTGGAGGGCACCCAGCTGCTCGCCCGCTGCATCCAGCACGAGACCGACCACCTCGACGGGATCATCTTCATCGACCGGCTCGACACCGAGCAGCGCAAGGCCGCGCTCAGGGCGATCCGGGAGGCGGAGTGGGGCACCGGGCCGGCGCCGGTCGTCAAGGTCTCCCCGCACAGCACCTTCGGCGCGGCGCGCTGAGCTCCCCACTGGCCTGAATCCCCGTTTTCAGAAAGGCACTTGATGCGTCTCGTCTTCGCCGGCACCCCCGAGGTCGCCGTTCCCGCCCTGGACGCCCTGCTCGCCTCCGACCGGCACGAGGTCGTCGCGGTGGTCACCCGCCCCGACGCCCCCGCCGGGCGCGGCCGCAAGCTGGTCGCCAGCCCCGTCGCCCAGCGCGCCGAGGAGGCCGGGATCGAGGTCCTCAAGCCGGCGAAGCCCAGTGACCCGGACTTCGTCGCCCGGCTCACCGAACTCGCCCCCGACTGCTGCCCGGTGGTCGCCTACGGCGCCCTGCTGCGCCCCGGCACCCTGGAGATCCCCAAGCACGGGTGGGTCAACCTGCACTTCTCGCTGCTGCCCGCGTGGCGCGGCGCCGCCCCGGTCCAGCACGCGGTGCTCGCCGGCGACGAGGTCACCGGCGCGTCCACCTTCCTGATCGAGCAGGGCCTGGACTCCGGCCCGGTCTTCGGCGTGATCACCGAGGAGGTCCGCCCGGCCGACACCAGCGGCGAGCTCCTGACCCGGCTGTCGCTGTTCGGCGCGCGCCTGCTCGCCGCCACCATGGACGGCATCGCGGACGGCTCCCTGCACGCCGTGCCGCAGCCGGCCGAGGGCGTCACGCTCGCCCCGAAGATCTCCGTCGAGGACGCCCGCATCGACTGGACCCACCCCGCCCTGCGCATCGACCGCGTCGTGCGCGGCTGCGCCCCGGCGCCCGGCGCCTGGACGGAGTTCCGCGGCGAGCGCCTCAAGGTGACCGGACCGGTCAAGCTGCTGCCCGGGGAGACCGGGCTCGCGCCGGGCGAGGTCGCCATGGTGGGCAAGAACAGCGTCCGGGTCGGCACCGGCAGCCACGACATCGAGCTCGGCGAGGTCCGTCCGCAGGGCAAGAAGGAGATGCGGGCCGCGGACTGGGCGCGCGGGGCGCGCCTGGAGGCCGGGGAGCGCTTCGGGGGCTGAGAGGCCGGGGTACCCGGTTTGGCGTTACTGTTCGACTGTTCGTCCGACAACCACCGCAGCTGACAACGACCGCAGCTGACAACCACCGCAGCTGATAACCACCGCAGCACTTTGAGGCACCTGTGAGCACCCCCAGCGCCAACCGCGCCCCCCGTCCGCACCGCCGGCCCAAGAAGGACCCGGCGCGGATCGTCGCCTTCCGCGCCCTGCGCGCCGTCGACGAGCGCGACGCCTACGCCAACCTGATCCTGCCGTCGCTGCTCCGCGAGGCCGAGCAGAAGGGCATGGAGCGGCGCGACGCCGCCCTCGCCACCGAGCTCGTCTACGGCACCCTGCGCCTCCAGGGCACCTACGACGCGATCATCGCCGCCTGCATCGACCGGCCGCTGAGCAAGGTCGACCCGCCGGTGCTCGACGTGCTCTCGCTCGGCGCCCACCAGCTGCTCGCCACCCGCATCCCGAGCCACGCGGCCGTCTCGGCCACCGTCGAGCTCGCGCGCGTCGTGCTCGGCGACGGCAAGGCGAAGTTCGTCAACGCCGTCCTGCGCCGGATCAGCGCCCGCGACCTCGATGCCTGGATCGAGCAGGTCGCCCCGCCGTACGACCAGGACGCCGAGGACCACCTCGCCGTCGTCCACTCGCACCCGCGCTGGGTCGTCTCCGCGCTCTGGGACTCCCTCGGCCGCTGGCAGCCGGACGCCTCCGGGCGCGCCGCGATCGAGGACCTGCTGCGCGCCGACAACGAGCGGCCCGAGGTCACGCTCGTCGCCCGGCCCGGACGGGTCGCCGTCGGCGAACTCGCCGACGCCCTGCCGGAGGCCGAGCCCGGCCGCTGGTCCCCGTTCGCGCTGCGGCTCGCCGAGGGCGGCGACCCGGGCTCGCTGGACGCCGTCCGGGAGAACCGGGCCGGTGTGCAGGACGAGGGCAGCCAGCTGGTCGCCCTCGCCCTCGCCGCCGCTCCGCTGGACGGCCCCGACCGGCTGTGGCTCGACGGCTGCGCCGGCCCCGGCGGCAAGGCCGCACTGCTCGGCGCCCTCGCCGCCGAGCGCGGCGCGGCCCTCGTCGCCAGCGAGAAGCAGCCGCACCGGGCCCGGCTGGTGGCGCGGGCGCTGGAGGGCAACCCCGGCCCGTACACCGTGATCGCGGCGGACGGGACGCGGCCGGCCTGGCGCTCCGGCGGCTTCGACCGCGTCCTCGTGGACGTGCCCTGCTCCGGGCTCGGCGCGCTGCGCCGCCGGCCGGAGGCGCGGTGGCGGCGGCGCCCCGCGGACGTCGCCGCGTTCGGGCCGCTCCAGCGGGACCTGCTGCGCTCCGCCATCGAGGCCACCCGGGTGGGCGGCGTCGTCGGGTACGCGACGTGCTCGCCGCACCTCGCCGAGACGCGGGCCGTCGTCGACGACGTGCTGCGCGCGGAGGGCGGCCGCGTCGAGTGGATCGACGCCCGGCCGCTGCTGCCCGGCGTGCCCGCGCTCGGGGACGGCCCGGACGTGCAGCTCTGGCCGCACCTGCACGGGACGGACGCGATGTACCTGGCGCTGCTGCGGCGGACGGCCTGACCCTGTCTCTTCCGCGCTCTCCCGCGCTCTCCCGCGCTCTCCCGCGCGAGCCTCCGGCGCCGCACGACCGCTTCGGCGGGCGTGCGGCGCTCGCGTTTTCCCGGCCGGTGGGCCCTGTTCGCGGCCGTCGGCTCAGGGTGTCCGGCGGGTGTGGTGCGGCGGGAGCGGCTGCGGCTGCGGGAGGCTCGTGAGGAGGGCGTGCGCCTGGGCCCGGAGGCGGTCGATCGGCGGGTCCTCGCAGATCACCTCCAGCCCGAGGGCGGTCGAGTGGCCCCGGTGGTAGTACGACTGGTAGGCGAGGTACGGGCGGTGGTCGTCCGCCGGGTCGAGCCCGACCGTGAAGGTCGCGAACAGGGTGTGCCCGTCCCCGGGCCTGGTGTCCTCGGTGCGCGAGAGGTGCCACTCGAACTCGTACGGCTCGGGCTCGGCCGGAAGGTCCAGCAGTGCCTGGGCGAGGCGGCGGACGTCGTCGGGGCCGTCGAAGGGGATCGTTTCCGAGTGGACGGGCGCGGCGGCGAACAGCTCCCACGCCGACCCGTTGCGGATGACGCTCAGGTGCCAGTCGCCCTGAGGATCGTGCCACTGGCAGTCGAGGATCGGGCCCGGATTCGCGTCCAAGGTGGTCAACCTCCCTATGGCGCTTGGTCGTTCGATTTCCCCATGGTGGCACACCGGCCGGGTCGGCGGCATGGCGGGCGGGCCGCGACCGTCGGTCGTCAGCCAGTCGTCCCGCTGTCGGCGGGCGCGGGGTGCCAGGGGCGGTCGGGGCGCGTGGGGAGGGCGGCGGCGGTGAGGCGGATGGCGTACACCTCGCGGTCGGTGGCCGGGTGCGGGACCGGGCCGACGTACTCGTGACCGGTGAGGTGGCACCAGGCCGGGAGGTCGAGCGGGGCCGCCGGGTCCGTGGTGTGGATGTGGACCACCGTGCCGGCCGGGTGGCCCGAGATCCGGCCGCGCAGGCGCAGCAGCAGCTGTACGCAGAGCAGGCCGGTGCCGTCGATGCTCAGGTCGGGGGCGGGGTGCTGGGCGGTGGTCATCGGGCGGTCTCCGGGGGGTTGGGGGCTTGGGATGGCTGCCTTGGCGGGGTGGTCAGACGGGGTGGTCAGGTGGGGAGGTCAGGTGGGGGTGTTCGGTGTGGCGACCCTGTGCTGGGTGACGCGCCAGAGGCGGCGGGGCAGGTCCCCCTCGTCGAACGGGTGCACCTCGGCGAGGTGCCAGCCCTTGGCGAGGGCGTCGACGAGGGCGCGCGGGAAGTAGTGCACGGCGAAGCCGCCGTGTTCCCAGATGTCGTCGCCGTGGCCGGTGCCCGCGCCGTAGTGGGCGTCGCCGGTGTGGCGGACGGTGTAGACGAACGTCCCGCCCGGGCGCAGCACGCGGCGGACCTCCGCGACGAGCGCGTGGATCTCCTCGGTGGACAGCGCCATGCAGAGCAGCATGTGGGCGAACACGGCGTCGACGGAGGCGTCGGGGAACGGCAGCGGGCGGCGGACGTCGTGGACGGCGGTGGTGACGCGGTCGGCGAGCTGCCGTGCGGCGGCCGTGGCCCGGAGCTGCTCCAGGCCGGTCGGGCTGAAGTCGGCGGCGAGGACGGTGAAGCCCTCGCGGGCGAAGAACAGCGCGTCCCGTCCGTGGCCCGCGCCGAGCTCCAGCACCTCCTGCGCCCCGGCGGCGGCGAAGACACGGGCGGCGTGCCGCGCGGGGTCGGACGGCTGCTCGCCGTACATGCCCGGGTGGGTGCCGTACGTCCGCTGCCAGTGCTCGCGTTGGGCGGCGGCGAGGTCGAGCGCCTCGCCGTCGTCGCTGCCGTGCGTCATGGGGCGCCCCTCGCGCTGGTCCGGGTCGGTGGTGCGTGTCCAGCCTAGGTCGTCGCGCGGGGAGGGCCGGGGGGTGGGGTGTGCGGCGAGGAGTGGGGGAACGACGATGCCGGGGTGCTGTGGTGGGCACCCCGGCATCGGTGAGGTCGAGAGCGAGGAAAGCGGACGGGCTAGGGTCAGGGAAGTGAGAAGGAAGCCCGTCCATGGCCTCGCCGGGGATCACCGTAGCAGTCAGGCGGGGATCAGGTCGCGCAGGTTTTCCGGGGTGATGACGACCGAGTCCGGGTGCAGGCCCTCGGGGCGTTCCAGGCCGATGTAGGTGACCGGGCCGGGCGGGGGCGTCGCGCCGGAAGCGGTGTTCCACAGGGTCGTGGTGGGGGCGCCCATGAGGTCGGCGAGGTAGCGGACGGTGAGGTGGTCGCGCTCGACGATGCCGCGCAGCAGGGTCGCGACGGAGACCCGGTTGCCCTCGACCCGGTTGGCGTCCGGGTCGCCCTGGAGGTACAGGTGCAGCCACTTGGCGTGCCAGCGGCCGTCCGGGGTGCGCAGGAAGGCGAGGGGGAGGGCGACCTTGCCGGGACCGCGCAGGTCGGACTTCATGCGGACGGTGCGCGGTTCGAAGGGGAGGCCCTGCTGCTCGGCCTCGCGCAGCATGTAGCCGAAGAACGACTCCTCGACCTGCTCGAAGCCCTCGCCGGAGTAGACGTTCACCTGCGGCACGACGTAGCTGCCGCGGACCGCGCCCAGGCGCAGGTTGATGAACTCGGAGGCGCCGTCGGGGGCGTCCGTGATGTCGCCGGAGTGCTCGCCCTCGATCTCGCGGAGCTGGGTGTAGGAGAGCCAGGTGATCGTCTGGTAGGCGTCGTCCAGGAGCAGCGCGGAGAGGTCGAAGTCGGTGGTGCGGCTGGTCTGCTTCCAGTAGACGAAGAAGCGCAGGAGCTCGCCGTCGACGGGGGAGAGGGAGCCGCGCGGGAGCACGCCGAGGCCGGAGGCGGTCGCCTTGCCGCTGAGGGGCAGGGCGACGTCGAGGACGGCTGGGTCGATCAGCAGGTGGCCGGGGGTGGGCAGGCGGCGGCGCAGCTCGGCGTCGAGGACGTCGATCAGGTGCTTGCGCACGGCGGCGGGCAGGGGCGGGCGGGTGTCGCCGGTGACCCACGCCCGGCCCAGGCGGTTGGCGAAGACGCGGCGGGTGGGGGGTGTGGGGTCGGTGCTCCCGCGGGGGGCGTCGGGGGTGTGGGTGTGGTCGGCGCGGTCGTCGTCGGTGCGGTTGTGGAGGTGCTCGCGGACGGAGAGCAGGACGCGGCCGGCGGTGTTCGGGGCGGCCCGTTCGGCGGCGGACACGACGGTGTCGAGCTCGTCCTGGGTGCGGCACGCGCACAGCAGCCGGTCCAGGGCGCGGAACAGCTTGCCGGGGGCGGACGCGAGCACTCGCACGGCCCCCGTCACGTCGTCGGCGCTGAGGAGCTCCTCGACGCGGCTCTCGAAGGAGCGGGCCTCCTGCTCGCCGCGGGCGACGGCGAACGCGTCGGCGGCGTGCGGGAGTCGCGGGTACTCGTGGGGATGGAGGCGTTCGCCGAGGCGCTTGAACTGCTCGCGGTGGGCGGTGATGTCGGCCAGCTTGGCCGGGTTCCCGGCGATGACCGCGTCGAGGCCCGTGAGCAGGGTGCGGCGGACGCGCCGGGAGAACGAGCGGAAGCGGGTGGGCTCGGCGAGCGTCACGTCGCCGTCGGACAGCGCGCAGGCGAGGCGCAGCACGTCGGTGGCCGTGTCGACGAGGAGCTCCGCGCCGGCGTCGAGGCGGGCGAGGTTGACGACGGCGCGGTTCTCGCGGACCGGGATCGCCTCGGGCTGGGGGCCGTTGACGCAGTGTGCGGCGAGCGTGCGCAGGTCGGCCAGGGCCTCCTCACCGAGCGGGGTGGTGCTGCCGGCCAGGGCCAGGTAGAGGGCGGTGACCTCGTCGGCCAGGGGGTTGCCCGGGTGCAGGACGGTGAGGCGGTCGCCCGCGGCGGCGATCAGCTCGTCGTGGGCGGCGAGCAACTCGGCGTAGGTGTGGCGGTAGTTGCCGTAGGTGGGGAGGGTCAGGAGGTCGACCACGCCGGTCCGCAGCTGGGCGATCGTGTTCTCGCGGGTGGCGTCGTCGGCGAGCGCCTCGGCTATGCACCGCGTCCAGAAGTCGAAGGTGTCCGGGACGTTGGCGGGGAAGTCGATGAAGTAGGCGTTGTGCGTGACGTGGTCGCCGACCATCGCACGGACGGTGTCCAGCGTGCGGGCGGCCGTGTCGACGACGGCGGCCGCGGGCAGCTCGGACAGGTGCTCCAGCAGGCCCGCCGACAGCTTGAAGCCCACGGACATCAGCGCGGCGTCGAACTGCCGTGCCGCGTCGGCCCCTTGGCCCCCGGCGGGGACGGGGGTGCCGGCGGGGACGGGGATCCGGTGCGTGTGCCGGACCACGAGGGGTTCGAGGTGCTGCGCCATTCGGGCATGATCCCAGAGCCGCGTCGGGCGGTGCACTCGGGTTTCCGCGTGGGCGTGGTTCCTCTGTTGGTTCCGTGCGGGCGCTACCGGAGGGAGCCCGTGAGGGGGTCGAGGAGGGTGGCGAGGGTGGTGAGGTCGCCGGCGGGCCACTGGGCGAAGACGTCGGCGGCGACCTGGCGGGCGGTGGTCCGCATCTCGGCGAGGCGTTCGCGACCGGTCGGGGTGAGCGCGGCGTAGGCGACGCGGGCGTCGCGCGGGGCGGGCTCGCGGGTGACCAGGCCGATGCGTTCGAGCGGGGCGAGGCCGCGGGTGACGCCGGAGGCGGTCAGGCCGAGGGCCTCGGCGAGGTCGACGCGGCGCATGCGGCCGCCGGGGGCCTCGCCGAGGCGCAGGAGCATCGTGAAGTCGGAGAGGCTCACGCCGTGCAGGCCGCTGAGGCTCGCGTCGAAGCGCTTGACCAGCGTGGCCTGCGCGCGGACCAGGCGCAGGGCCGTGTCCAGGGGGTCGGGCGTCGGGGTGCCGGCGTTCGGTGCGGCGGGCTGCTGGGCGTCGGCGTTCGGCGTGTCGGACTGCGCCGTGTCGGGCTGCGGGGTTGTCATTGCCACCTCCTTGAGCGCTCAAGTATATACCGGTGCTGAGCGGTCAAGGAGATGGCGGAGGGGGAGGGGGGCTAGTTGGTGGTGGTGGCGGCGCGGCGCCGGCGCTTGCCGAGGGGGGCCTGGGAGAGGTCCTCGGCCTGGGCGCGGAGGTTCTTGAAGCCGTAGCCGCGCTCGCTGAGCCAGGCCTCGGCGGCCTGCTCGGCGCGCTCGGTCGCGGCGAGGATGTCCGCTTCCTCCTCGCCGGAGTCCAGGAACCGGAAGGTGAAGGCCGCCCGTGCGGTGAGGTCGTAGGCGAGGTGGCCCTCGCGGGTGAAGGCCGCGTGCAGGACGTCGTGCCGGGCGGCGTCGGCGAGGAGCTCCGCGCGCTGTTCGGGGCTCAGGCCGTCGAAGACGCCGCGCACCATGATGCGGAAGGTTCGAGTGGTCATCCTCCGACGATAGGCAGGACGGGCGGTCGGCGGCCACAGGATTCCGGTGGCCGCCGCCCGTGGCGCACCGGGCCGGTCACGGGGTCGGCAGCTCGGTGTGGTGGACGTGGTAGCCGCCCTCGACGACCGGGTTGAACGGGGCCGGGGCCATGCACGTGCCGGTTATGCCGGGTCGGGGGCGGCCCTCGGAATCCAGGTCCGTGTTGACCACGCCCCAGGAGAAGCCGAGGCGGTCCTTGCCCTTGCCGTGGCTGTCGAAGACGCTCAGGCCGATCCGCTCGCCGACGGGCCGGACGTCGGACCTGGTGACGATCGCCGTCAGGGTGGCGACGGGGCCGCCGGTGACCAGGCAGTCCACCGCTGCCTCGGCGTGGCCGACCTGGCCGGTGGCGGCGACCCGGTGGGAGATCGTGACGGTGCCCCGGGCGTCGGTGGGCAGCCCGTGCGCCAGCGCGGGGACGTCGGGGAACGGGCGGCTGAACGGGACGGCCCGGGCGTCGACGGTGAACCGGATCTCGTCGTCGGGCGCGTAGTCGAACACGATGCGGCCGGATCCGCTGACGCTCGCCGGGCGGGCGTGCGGGGCCGCGTCGGCGCCCTGGGCGGGGACCGCGGCGGTCACGGTGGTGACGGCGAGTGCCGCGGCGGCTGCGGCGATCGCGGTGCGGACGCGGGGGCGGAGGCGGGTGCGGGACATGGCGGGCTCCTCTCCTGCGGCGGCCCCGGCGGCCGCCGCTTCGATGTCCCCAAGCCTGGCCGCCGCACCCCCTCCGGGACATGTGCCGATCGGCACATCCTCGGCCCGAATATCCGTCATCATCCCTGCCGGTCGGCAGGGTTGGAGTAGGCGGCCGGCAGCCCCTCAGGCCCGCGAGGGCAGCGGGGTGCAGACCCTGCCGGTGGCGATCGCGGCCGGCTCGGCGCCGAGCGCCGCCAGAGTGAAGTCCGTGGTCAGCGCGCCGACGTCGGCGGCCTGCCGGACGAGGTAGTGGCTGCCGCCCGGGACCTCGTAGCGGGCGAGGTCCGGCACCACCTCGCGGGCCCGCAGGGCGTACTCCAGGGACCCGGCCGCACTCGCCTCGCTGTGGTCGCGGGTGCCGTGGACGATCAGCACGCGCCGCCCGGCGAGCTGGGCGACGCCGTCCCCGCTGGGCAGCCAGGGCGCGATGCCGGCCACGCCGGTGACGTTCGGGTGCCCGGCGCACCAGAACGCGGCGCGCCCGCCCAGCGAGTTGCCGATCAGGACCACCGGGACCGGCCCGTGCCGGCGTTCGAGCTCGTCGAGCGCCCAGCGGGTGTCCACGGCGGTGTCGGCGTCCGCGCCGTTCCAGCCGCTGTGGCGGTAGCGCAGCAGGTGCACGGCGACGCCGTGGGCGCGTCCGCGCTCGGCGAGTCCGGCCGCCAGGTCGCGCAGGCCGAGTTCGGCGATCCGCAGCGGACCGCCGTGCCCGCGGACGAACCCGCCCGGCAGCAGCAGCGCGACCCCGCGCACCGGGTCTCCGGGCGCGTCCCCGGCGCCGCCTGCGGAAGCCGCGGACTCGTTCACGGACCCGGTGAAGCCCTCGCCCTGCCATGACGTCAACTGTGCGGAACGAAGCCCCCGCTGCATACGGAACACGCGCATCCCTCCTGGTGCCTGTCGGCGGATTCTACGGTTCCGCGGCGGGGTCGTGGTGGGTGAGCAGCGACCACAGCACCCAGCCGGTGACCCGCGTGCGCACGACCATGACCTGGGCCCAGCGGGCGCCGAGCGGCGACGTCCAGGTGTCCACGACCTCGACGCGGTCCCCGTGGTGGGCGAGGCCCAGCACGGTGTCGCCGCCGGAGTGGTCGAGCCGTACGTTCGCGGCGTTCGCGGAGACCTCCCACCACCCGCTCCCGACCTCGGGCGGGTGCGGGCCGCCGGTCACGGCGGCGGGGACGAGCAGGATCGTCAGGGAGAGGACGGCCGCCGTGGCCCGGCCGATCAGGGCCACGGGAGCCCCGGCGCGGCGGCGCGTGCGGGCGGAGGGGAGCACGTGAAGAAGCAGGGGGGCATGTACAGCAGAACGAGCAGACCCTTCGCGTGCACACTGATCCGGCGCGACGCCCACCCGGTCGGCGGAACGGCCGGGGTGTGGCGTCCGGCCATGCGGCGGACAAGCCGCTTGCGTCGTACCGCAGTTGGGTCAGCCGGTCGCGAGGACGCGGCGGAGGGCGGCGCGCCCGGCCGGGCCCCACGTCGCCTTGCCGCCGGGGAGGCCGCGTTCGCCGGCGCGGCCGATGTCGACGAGGGAGAGGCCGCGCAGGAGCGCCCAGCCGCGGGCCCGGCGGAGCGTCGCCGGGTCGGTGTCGGGGTAACCGCGGAGGAAGTCGGGGAGGGCGCCGTCGGGCAGGAGGAGCCAGGCGGCGGAGAGGTCGGTGGCCGGGTCGCCCGCGCACAGGTCGCCGAAGTCGATCACCCCGGCGAGCGTGCCGTCGGCGGTGACCGCGTTGGCCGGGTGGAGGTCGCCGTGCAGCCACACTGCCGGGCCGGCCCAGGCCGGGGCCGCGAGGGCGTCCTCCCAGGCGGCCCGGACCTCGGCGGTGGCCAGGCCGGTCGGGGCAATGGCGCGGAAGCGCTCCTCGAACTCCCCTTCCACCACGGCGAGATCGACTCCCCGCAGCGGGTTGGCCGGGGCGTCGGCGGGCGCCGGCCGGTGCAGCGCCCGGAGGAACGCGGCCAGCCGTGCGGCGGCGCCGGCCGGGCGGTCGATCGGGGCGCGGTCGAGCGGTTCGCCGGGGACCCATTCGACGACCGTCCACGGGTGCGGGAAGCGTTCGGAGGGTTCCCCGGCCCGCACCGGGCGGGGCACCGGCAGCGGCAGCCGGTCGGTCAGC
Source organism: Kitasatospora sp. NPDC059722 (assembly GCF_042733235.1). NCBI lineage: Bacteria > Bacillati > Actinomycetota > Actinomycetes > Kitasatosporales > Streptomycetaceae > Kitasatospora > Kitasatospora sp. NPDC059722. Next base: position 171,164 of record NZ_JBHWGD010000002.1, on the reverse strand, counting down.
GCGGGCAGCCACCGCCACTCCTTGCGCAGCAGTGCGGGAGCGTCCGGGGTGCGCGGCATCCGTACGGCCAACTGCTCCCCGAGGCGCCACACTTGGTTGCTCCAGCCGCCCGGGACGCGCTGCAGCGGCAGGCCGGCGAGGTCCGGGTGCTGGGCGCGGAGGAGGGCGCGCACCAGCGGCTCCTCGATGGGGTGACCGTCCACGGGTCGTCCTCGCTTCGCTGTCGGGCGGGGGTGCGGTGATCGTCCAGTATGGCGCCGGGTGCCCGGGGCGTGGCGGCGAGGTGGTAGGGCCGTCGCTCAGCTCAGGAGCCACGCGCGGGTCAGGGCGGAGACCTCTTCACGGCTGCGCGGGCCCTCGTCGGCGGCGATGAAGTGCCGGCCGATGCGGAGGGAGAGGGTGATGAAGCAGCGCATCTCGACCTCGGCCTCGTCCGGGCAGAACTCCCGGTAGAGCGTGCGCATGTAGGCCATGCGCCGGTTGTCGATGCGGCGGAGGCGTTCGGCGACGGCGTCGTCGCGGCGGGCCCAGTCGCGGACGGCGAGTTCGGTGGAGATGTCGGTCAGCGGGTCGCCGGGGGCGGAGGCGATCGCGTGGAGGCGGGTGAGCTTGGCGCGGGCGTCGCCGCCGTCGCGCTCGATCCCGTCGATCACGTCACCGGCGACGGCGTGCTCCCAGGTGTCGAGCATCTCGGTGAGGAGGCCGTCCCGGTTGCGGAAGTAGCCGTAGAACCCGCCCTTGGTGACGCCCAGCGACTGGGCGAGGACCTCGACGCGCACGGCGTCGGGTCCGCCCGCGGCGAGCGCCCTGAGGCCCTCGGCGATCCACGCCTCGCGCGGTGTGCGGGGGTTGGCCACGGGTGTCTCCGATCACGCGACGTCTCGCGACCCCGGTCTATACGTTGCCGTATAAACGGGTCTAGCCTGCTTGTATACGGCATCGTATAGACAGGGCGTCCGCACCGGGCGCCCGGACGAAGGGGCGGACGCATGAGACTCCCCAACACGGCGCACACCTCGCGCCCGTGGCGGATCCACGAGATCGCCGGGGACTTCCGGGTCGAGGACGTGTGGGCGCTGCCCACGCCGGGCGGGCCCGATGACCTCCCGTACCTGGTGGGTCAGTTCACCGAGGGGGAGGAGCCCGGGAAGGCCGGCTCCTCGCGGGTGTACCGCGCGCTCTTCGCGATCCGGTGGCAGCTCGGGCGCCTGCTGCACCTGGACGACGCCGAAGGTGGCGTGGGCGGCCGGGTGCGGTCGCTCCGCGACCGGCTGCCCGAGGACCTGCTCGCGGCGCCGCGCGGGCCGGACTCGGACTCGCTGCCGTTCCGGTCCGTCTACCTGCTGCACGACGAGTGGGCGGCCGAACTGGCGAACCGGACGGTGCACGCCGTGCTGCACCTCGGCTGGGTCCCGGACGGCGCGGGCGGGTACCGCGGGCAGATGGCCGTGCTGGTGAAGCCCAACGGCCGGCTCGGTGCCGCGTACATGCTGGGCATCAAGCCGTTCCGGTACATCGGGGTGTACCCGGCGCTCGTGCGGTCGATCGGGCGCAGGTGGGAGGAGACGGCGGGGCAGCGGCGGTAGCGGGCGTGCTGCGCAGGACGTCGGGCCGGCCGACTTCCCGCGCAGCACGCGGCACGGGCGCTACTTGGCGGCGGCCTGCACCTTGTCGAGCTGCTTCTTGACCAGCGCCTGCTCCGGCAGGCCCGGGTCGGCGAGCGCGGAGTCGGAGACCAGGGTCAGCACGTCCCCGGTGTGCGTGACGACGTAGCCGCGCGCCTCGCAGAGCGTCTTGGCGCAGTCGTCGGCGGTGAACGTGGCGTTGAGGGCGAGCGTCGCCTCGCCGGCCGCCGGGGCGGTGGCCTTGGCGAAGGTGACCTTCACCGGGGCCCCGCCCGCGCCGGTCGCGGTGAAGGACGCGCACCCGGCGAGCGCGCCGTCGGCGGCGGTCAGCGCCTTCGCGGCCTGGCCGGCGCCGAGCTGGGTGAGCTGGACGAAGGTGAACTCGCGGCCGTTGGTCGCGTAGTACACGCCGGTGGCGGACGGCGACGGGGTGGCCGCGCTGCCGTCGTCGACGAGGTCGAGCAGGGGCTGGCAGGCGGGCTTCCCGGCGGTGAGCCGGTGGTCGGGCCGGGTCGGGCCGAGGGACGAGCGCTGTGCGTCGGCCTTGAGGTCGGCGGTGGTGAGCAGGGCCTTGACGAGCTGGTCCTGCGTCAGGGCCTTGCCGGCGGCCGGGGCCTTGGTGCCGGTGGCGGCCGCGGTCGACGCGGCGGTGGTCGACGCGGCGGAGGCGGACGCGGCCGCCGTGGTTGCGGTGGTGCCGCCGGGCTTGTCGTCGTTGGGCCCGCAGGCGGCGGTGAGCAGGGCGAGCGGGACGAGGACGCCGGCGGCGACGGATATGCGCAGAGAACGCATGGCAGGTATTCCCCCGAATACGCGTGTGCAGGGAGTGGTCAGTCGGCCGACTGACAGTCGATCAAGGTAGCGCATGGCGCGGACGGTGACGGCGGCGGCGCCGGAAGTTCCCCGGACCGTCGGTCGTCACCCAGCGCGACGACCGCGGCCGCCCGCCGGTCGTCACGCCGGGTGACGGCAGCGGTCCCGGAACGCTGATCTGACCCCGCAGGCCGGTTGTGTCAGGCTGGTGGGGGAGCACCGCCGAAACCGGGAGGCTCGTGATGGCCGAGATCAGGGTCAACGGGGTCTCGCTGCACTACGAGGCCCGTGGCGAGGGGCCGGGCGTCGTCCTGGTGCACGGCTCCTGGAGCGACGGCGACACCTGGGCGCACGTCGTGCCCGGGCTGGTCGGGTCGACCACCGTCGTCACCTACGACCGCCGGGGCCACAGCCGCAGCGAGGACCTGCTCACCCAGGGCTCGGTGCACGAGGACGCGGCCGACCTGGCCGGCCTGATCCAGGGCCTCGGCCTCGCCCCGGCGTTCGTCGGCGGGGACTCCTACGGCGCGCTGGTCACCCTGCGGCTGGCCGCCGCCCGCCCCGACCTCCTGCGGGGCATCGCCGTCCACGAGCCGCCCGGCACCGGCATCCTGCTCGCCGACCCGGACCTGCGCCCGATCGGGACGGCCTTCGCGGACCGGATCGCCGCCGTCCGCGAGCTGCTGGAGCAGGCCGAGTCGGCCGCGGCGGCCGAACTGTACGTCGACACCCTCGCCTTCGGCCCCGGCGCGTGGTCGCAGCTGCCGGCCCCCGTGCGGCACACCTACATCCGCAACGCGCCCACCTACCTGGACGAACTGCGCGACCCGGACGCCCTGGACCTCGACCTCACCGGCCTCGCCCGCTACGGCGACCCGGCGCTGCTCACGCAGAGCGACGACAGCGCGCCGATGTTCGGCGAGGTGCTGGACCTGATCGACCTCACCCTGTCGAAGGCGGAGCGCCACCTGTACGAGGGCGCCGGTCACGCTCCGCACCTGTCGCAGCCGGAGGAGTGGGTGCGGGTGGTGCTCCCGCGGGCGCTGCTGTGACACACCTGTTGCGGGGGACGGGGGACGGGGGACGGGGGACGGGGGACGGGGGACGGGACACGGGACACGGGGGACGGCGAGGTGCTACGGGCGCGCCCCCGCCAGCTCCTCGCCGCGCGGCGTGCGCCGGTACAGCACCTCCCGGCCGCTGCGCACCCGGCTCACCAGCCCCGACCGGTGCAGCACGCCCAGGTGGTAGGAGACCGTGCCCGGGCTCAGGTAGTGCCGGTCCGCCAGCGCCGCCGTCGTGGCCGGGCCGACCAGCGCGGCGAGCAGGTCCGCCCGGGTCGGGCCGAGCAGCTGGGCCAGGGCCGGGCTGGGCTCCAGGCGGGCCGTCCGGCGGTCCGCGACCGGGTACATCAGCGTCGGCGCGCGGTGCACGCCGTCGATCGGATCCAGGATGACGTGGATCTCGCGGGTCACCAGCGTCGGCATCAGCAGCACCATCCGGGCCGGCAGCGCCACCGTGAGCCGGCTCTCCAGCCGGATCCGCCCCTGCGCCCAGGAGAGCTGCGGGGCCAGGGAGTTGATCAGGGCCCCGGTGCCGTACCGGGCGAGGAAGCGGCCCCGCCGGTCGATCTCGGCGTCGATGACCGCGCGGGCGTCCGGCCAGTACGGCGCGATCGCGAGCTCCCAGTAGCGGCCCAGTTCGTCCGCCGCCCGGTGCGCGAAGTACTTCGCGCCGCGGTCGATCGCCCGCTCGACGGCCTCCGGCAGCGGACGGCCCGTCAGACCGGCCTCCGGGCGGCCGTGCCGGACGGTGAGCAGCTCGCCGAGGACGCGCTCCGGCGGCGTGGCGCGGACGGCCGCCAGCTGCTCCGCGACCTCGGGCGCCGGGCCGCTCGGGTGCGGTGACAGGAAGTCGGGCAGGTAGCCGCCGTCCGTGTCCAGGGCCAGCCCGGCGAGCAGGTCCAGCCGCTCCCGGCGCAGCACCCGGCGGGTGCGGCTCACCCAGGCGTACGGGCCGGTGCGGGACGTCAGCCCGGAGGACATCAGCGTGTTGACCGCCTCGTGCAGCGGCGAGACGACGAACCGCGAGCGGGCCAGGCCGGTCGAGTCGATGGTGAGCGTGATCATCGGTGTCCTTCCCCCGTCGGACGGTTCCGCCGGCTCCGGGCCGCTTCCGGGGGCCGACGTTTCGAACCTGCTCGAATCCTTGCAGGAATCGTCGCGCCGCGGTGCCCCCGCGGCACAAGCTCGTCCTCGACAACCGGTACGGGGAAGGACGAACGAACATGACGAGAACGCGCGGCCGCGTCGCCGCCCTGCTGGGCGCCGTCGCGGTGGTCGCCGGGACGACGCTGGGCTCCCCGGCGGTCGCCGCCCCGGGCGGTGCGGGCGGCGGGCTCACCGGGCAGGCGCCCTGTGCGGGCAGCCCCGGCTTCACCTGCGGCACGCTCACCGTCCCGCTCGACCACGGCGGCGACACCCCGGGCACCCTCGACCTCCGGGTCGCCGTCGGCGGCAACACCGACGCGCCCAAGGGCGACCTGCTGTTCCTCACCGGCGGTCCCGGCCAGCCCGGCGTCCCGCTGGTCAACCGGATCGTGGGCCGGCTGGCACCGGTCCTCAAGGACTACCGCCTGGTGATGTTCGACCAGCGCGGCACCGGCGGCAACGCCCTCCGGTGCCCGGAGCTCCAGGAGCAGATGGGCGCCTCCGACCTCGCCCCGCCCACCCCGAAGGCCGTCACCGACTGCGCGGCCGCGCTCGGCCCGGACCGGCGGTTCTACGGCACCGCCGACACCGTCGCCGACATCGACCGGCTGCGCCGCGCCCTCGGCGACAAGCGCCTCACGCTGGACGGCGTCTCGTACGGCACCTTCACCGCCGAGCGGTACGCGATGGCGCACCCCGCGCACGTCGCCCGGCTGGTGCTGGACTCCGTGGTGCCGCAGCAGGGCTACGACCCGCTCGACCCCGTCCCGTTGAAGGCCACCGCCCGGGTGCTCACCGCCGCCTGCGCGGCCACCGGGTGCACCACCGACCCGGCCGCCGACCTCGCGGAGACGGTCCGCCGCTACCACGACGGGCCCGACGTGCTCGACGCGATCACCAGCTTCGAGTTCGTCGACCCGGACTACCACGGGGTCCCGGAGGCGCTGCACGAGGCCGCCGCCGGGCGGCCCGCCATGCTCCAGCGCTACATCGACGGCGCGCACCAGGGCAACACGGCGCCCGCCGAGTTCCTGAGCCAGGGCCTGCACGCGAGCACCCTGTGCGCCGACGGGCACTTCCCGTGGGGCACCTCGGACACCCCGGTCGAGGGACGGGCGGCGGCACTGGCCGAGGCGAGGGACGAGCTGACCCCCGAGGAGACCTGGCCGTTCGACCCGGCCACCGCGACCGGGACGGGCACCCTGCTCACCTGCCTGGACTGGCCGCAGGAGGATGTGCCGGCGACGCCGTCGGAGCACCACAGGCTGCCGAACGTGCCGGTGCTGCTGCTCGGCGGCGACCGCGACCTGTCCACGCCGCTCGCCTGGACGTACCGGGAGGCGGAGATGGCGCACGACGCGCACGTCGTGGTCGTCCCCGGGGCGGCGCACGGGGTCCAGACCCGGGCGGCCAGCGACATCGGGCGGCAGGCGGTGTACGACTTCCTGCTCGGCGGCTGAGCCGCAGGGGCAGGGGATCCCGGACCGTTCCGCGCGGGGGCGGAACGGTCCGGGCCGGTCGTCGGGCCCCGAGCCGAAAGACGCGCCCTACGCGCCCCAGCCGTCGTCGGGCGTGGTGCGGTCGGGTCCGGGGCAGTCGGGGTGGTCGTAGCCCCACAGGCCGACCTTGTTCAACAGCCAGTCCTCGGACGGCGGTTCGCCGGCGCGATCGGAGCCTCCGCCCTCCGTGAGGACGAACGCGACCCGGACGTCCTCGGCCGGCGCCACCTCCAGGGTGCGCTGGCCGGGGATGTTCTCGTACGTCACCGTCTCCCACGTGCAGCCGGCCGCGGTGAGCGCGGCGACCAGCGCGGATTCCGTGACGTGCGTGTCGATCGTGCGCAACCCGCCATCAGGCAGCGGGAGTTCGAGCTCGCCGTGCCAGGCCGGGAGCGAGAGCGAGCGGAGTCGGCGGCAGCCGCAGAACACCGTCCACGCGTCACCCCAGCCGAAGGCGTGCGGCCAGCGGGTGTCCTTGTGGACGCGCCCGCAGTCGTACGGATCGCCGTAGCGGGCGGCGAGTTCGGGCAGCGGGGCGTCGTAGCGCAGCGGGCCGAGGCCGCCGGTGGCGGCCAGCTCGGTGAGCCCGGCGAGGAACGCCGTCACCCCAGGCACCCGCGGACCGCCTGGATCAGCCGGGTGGCGCGGGCGTCGCCGTGGCCGATCATCCGGTTCGCCACGTACCCGAAGCCGATGCCGAACTCGTCGTCGCCGAAGGCGAACTGGCCGCCGGCGCCGTCGTTGCCGAAGCTCCGCGGGCCGTACAGCGGGCGGAACGCGGGGGAGTCCAGCAGGACGCCGGAGCCCCAGCGGGCGCCCATGTCGAAGCCCAGGAAGCCCGCGCCGGAGGAGACTTCGCGCACCGCGTCGGTCACGGTGTCGTGCGACAGCAGGCGCTCGCCGCCGTCGAGGCCGGTGACGGCCGCCGCGTACAGGGCCGCGAGGCCGGTCGCGGAGGCGACGGCGCCCGCGCCCGGCAGCTCGATCGCGTGCAGGGCCGGGTCGTTCCAGCCGTGCGGCGCGTCGAGGCCGGGGAAGACGAGGGCGCCGTTCATCGTCACGATCCGGGTGAGCAGGTGCTCCGGGCCGGGCATCGGGCGGCGGCCGTCGGCCTCCACCAGCCGTGCCAGGTACGGGAGTTGCTCCTGCGGCAGGCCGATCCAGACCGGCAGGCCGCCGAGCGGCCCGGCGATCTCCTCGCGCAGGAAGGCGCCCGGGGTGAGGCCGGTGATCCGGCGGATCACCTCGCCGACCGCGAAGCCGAGCACGTGGCCGTGGTACTCGTACGTGGTGCCCGGCTCCCACAGCGGCGGCTGCTCCTCGATCGCCCGGACGACCGGCGCCCACGCGGCGATCTCCTCGAACGGGAGCACGGCGTCGAGCGCGGGCACACCGGCCCGGTGGCCGAGGACCATGCGGGTGGTGATGTCCTGCTTGCCGTTCCGCGCGAACTCCGGCCAGTAGCGGGCGATCGGGGCGTCGAGGTCGAGCCGGCCGCGCTGCGCGAGGAGGTGCGCGGCGATGCTCACGGCGCCCTTGGCGACGGAGAAGACCGGGACGACCGTGTCCCGCGTCCAGGCCCGGCCGGTGCGCTCGTCGGCGGTGCCGCCCCACAGCTCGACGACCTTGCGCCCGCCCGAGTAGACCGTGACGGCGGCACCGAGCTCGGGGAACTCGGCGAAGTTGCGGGCGAACTCGTCCGCGACGGGGCCGAAGCGTTCGTCGGCCCAACCCTCGTACTGCTGCATGGTGCCCCTCGTCGTACGGCCAAGATCGTCTACGGATCCACCGTACGGGAGGCGGCGTGCGGGTGCGACGGGTTTGTCGGGAGTGGGGCGCGCGGGGCGGATGGGGGGCTCGTTGCGTGGGGCGGGCGCCGCTGGGCAGCGGTGCCAGGCGGTGCGGTGCTAGGCGGTGCGGCCGGTGACGTAGAGCGGTTTCATGTCGATGACGGTCGAGGTCGCGATGTGCCCCAGCCCCTCGTGGGCGGCGTTGGTGAGCAGGCCGGGGTCGGCCTCGGCGTGCTCGGCGAACAGGCCGCCGAGGTTGCGCGCGCGGGCGTACTCGGCCTTGGCGCGGACGGAGCGCGGGGTGTCGAGGGAGACGTAGACGCCGCTGTCGGCGCTGTGGAGGTAGTCGGCGTCGGCGGTGGTGTCCGTGTACAGCTCGAAGCCGTTGCGCCCCCGGCCGCGTTCGAGGTCCAGGAAGTTGCGCAGCACGTCGGCGAAGTGGCTCACGCCGGGCCGGAAGGACCCGACGACCTCGCCCGGGCCCGCGTCGTACCGGCCCTTCAGGGGCGAGACGCGGTCGATCCGGGCCCGGCGGGCGTTGCGCGTGGTGGTGGCGTAGCCGAGGTGGACGCGGGTGGACCGCACGCGGGCCTCGTCGAGGAGGTACGTGACGGCCCCGTCGATGCTGTCCGCCAGGGGGCCCGCCGGGTCGTGGTGCAGGGCCGCGTGGTGTCCGAGGCCGGGGGACCAGGGGCTGCCGAAGGCGTCGAAGGACATCACGTCGAAGCGCTCGGCGCCCTCCTCGACCAGGACGGGGACGTTCATCGCCTTGAGCTGGGCGACGGCGGCGGGCACCGCGACGGCGATCGTCGCGGGCAGGCCGGCGGCGGACAGGGCCGACCTGGTCTCGCCGACGAGCGCGGCGTAGTCGGTGGCCTCCTTGCCGAGGCCGGGCCAGCGCCAGTCGAGGTGGAGGGTGGAGAACATGGGGAACTGTTCCAGGAGTTCGACCACGGACCGGGCGAACCGCTTCCGCGCGGCGGGGTCGGGCGTGAGGCGACGGAACGCCTCGCCCAGCTCCCAGCCGCCGACGTGCAGGCCGACGGCGAGGGCCGGGTCGCGGTCCTTGAGGCGCCGTGCGGCACCCAGCAGTCCCTGCGCCTTCCGCTCGTCGAAGAGGTCCCGGTAGTCGTTGGAGACCCAGCCCGCGAAGCCGTACCCCTGGTAGGCGGCGACCGCGCTCCACGGGTCGACGAAGACCACCGCGCCGCGCTCGGCCTCGGGGATCCCGAAGTCCTGGGCGGCCTGGGCGGTGGCGGCGGCCAGGCCGCCCTGGTCGCCGACGAGCCCGACGAGGCCGAGGACGATCTCGTCGAACGCACCGGGTGCCGCGTCGAGCCGGGCGAGGTCGGCGCCCGGACCGCCGTCCTGGACCGCACGGCCTTCCGGGTCGTCGGGGGCTTCGGTCAGGCGGGCGTCGTAGGCCCACGAGGTGTCCAGGAACCCGGACACGGTCTGGGAGCCGTTGCGGCGGTAGGAGTTGAACACCGGTTTGGCCACCCGGCAGGGGGTGTGGGACAGCCGGCCGTCGGTCGTCGCCGGGTCGAATCCGTTCCGCGCGTAGGTCCGCTCGGCCGCGCCGACGGCCCGTCCGTCGAGACCGGGGTCGGACGGGTGCACCAGCTCGCTCATGACGTGTTCTCCCTCCGGGGGCGGCCGTCACGGAGGACGCCCGCACCGGCGCCGGGCGTGACCGCACCCGTGCAGACTATGGGGGAACCGGGCGGGGCGAGGGACTTCCGCCGAACCGGTTGACGGGTCGCCGACACTGTGTACCCGGATCGACCCGGCCTTGCGGGCGGCCCCGGGGCCGTTGTCGCCGTGGTGGGCGCGGCAGGTACGGCGGCTGCGGGGGCTACGAGCGTCTTACGACGGCGGCGCCAGGATGGCGGTGATCACCCGATCCAGTGAGCGCTCGAAGGCGGTGGACGGGTCCGAGGGCGGGCCGGGGGTGGTGAAGGCCTGTGCCAGGTGCGGGTACTCGCCGCTCATCGCCGCCTGGGTGAGGTAACCGGCCAGCTCCGCCTGCCACTTGGCGCCGGCCGCCGCGGTCCGCTCGTACTGGGCGTACTGGCAGACGAAGCCGTTGAACAGGGCCATCGCCTCCATCCGGTCGCCGCCGCTGCGGCCGCTCGGGGCGGTGATGGCCAGGTAGTGGTCGGTGTAGCGCAGCGCGTTGGGGCCGATGCCGGGGCGGGCGAGGACCAGGGCGGGCAGCCAGGGGTGGCGGCGGCACAGGTCGAGCTGCCGGCGGCCGAGCCGGACGAGGTCGGTGCGGCAGTCGCCGGTGGGGGCGAGGGTCGCGAAGTCGTACTCGCCGGCCGCTGCGTCGAGCATCAGGTCGAGGAGGTGCTCCTTCTTCGGCACGTAGTTGTAGAGCGACATCGTGCCCGCGCCGAGGGCGGCGGCGACGCGGCGCATCGAGGCGGCGTCCAGGCCCTCGGCGTCCGCGATGGCGATCGCGGCGGCGGCGATGGACGCCCGGCTGTGGGCGGGCCGGGGGCCGCGGCCGGTGCGCTCGGGGCGCAGCCAGATCAGTTCGGGCGCGTCGGGGGGCGTCGGGGGCTCGCCGCGGCCCGGGGTGTCGCGGTTGTCGGGGGTGTTGCTGGACGGCACTGAAGATCACCTCGCTCACCCATCTTAGATACGTACGGCGTACGTAGTACGATGAGCCCGCACGCGCTTCTACGTACGCTGTACCTAGAGAAGGGTGGAGACAGCCATGTCCGACCGCTCCGACCACCGTGGGCCCGCCATCGAGATGGCGGGCGTGGCGAAACGCTTCGGCGCCACCGAGGCCCTGCGCGGCCTCGACCTCACCGTCCCGGCCGGCACCGTGTGCGGCCTCCTCGGCCCCAACGGCGCCGGCAAGACCACCGCCGTCCGCGTCCTCGCCACCCTCGTCGCCCCCGACCGCGGCACCGCCCGGGTCGCCGGGTTCGACGTCGCCCGCGAGTCCGAGGCCGTCCGGCGCGCGATCGGCCTGGCCGGGCAGCACGCCGCCGTCGACGAGGGCATCACCGGGCGCGACAACCTGCACCTGTTCGGCCGGCTGCACCACCTCGGCGGCCGCCGGGCGCGCGCCCGGGCCGACGAACTGCTCGACCGCTTCGGCCTCGCCGAGGCCGGCGACCGGCTCGTGCGCACCTACTCCGGCGGCATGCGCCGGCGCCTCGACCTGATCGCCAGCCTCGTCACCAGCCCGCCGGTGCTCTTCCTCGACGAGCCCACCACCGGGCTCGACCCGCGCAGCCGCCAGGAGATCTGGGACACCGTCAAGGAGTTGGCCGACGACGGCACCACCGTGCTGCTCACCACCCAGTACCTGGAGGAGGCCGACCGGCTCGCCGACGACATCGTCGTCGTCGACCACGGCGCCGCGATCGCCACCGGCCCGCCGGCCCGGCTCAAGGCGCAGATCGGCAGCCGGGTGTCCGTCACCATCGCGGACGCCTCCCAACTCGGCTCCGCCGCCGTCGTGCTGTCCCGGCTGTCCGGCGGGGACGCGCAGGTGGACGTCGCCGAGCGCCTGGTCACGGTGGTGACACCGCCGGGCGTCGACGTCCTGCTCCCGGCGCTGGTGCGGGAGTTGGACGGGAAGGGCGTCGTCGCGGAGGACGTCGCGGTCCGGGCGCCCTCGCTGGACGACGTGTTCCTCGCGCTCACCGCCACCCGCACCGCCGACCTGAGGAGGGTCGCCTGATGGCCGCCACGCACGCGGGCCCGGTCGCCGCCGGACCGTCCCGGCTCGTCACCGACACCGGGACGTCGATGCTCCGCATCCTGCTCAACTACCGCCACTCGCCGGGCCTGTTGGCCGCCTCGCTGGGCGTGCCGGTGATCATGGTGGTGGTCTTCGGGTACGTCTTCGGCAGCGCCATGCAGGTGCCGGGCGGGGGCGACTACCGGGAGTTCCTGATGCCCGGCCTGTTCGCCATGGTCGCCACCAACGGCATCATGCCCACCATGGTCGGCGCCGCCCGCGACGTCGGGCGCGGGGTCACCGACCGGCTGCGCTCGATGCCCGTCTCGCGCACCGGCCTCCTGCTCGGCCAGACCCTCGCCGACCTGCTGGTCAGCACCGTCGTGCTCGCGCTGCTGGCGGCCGTCGGACTGGCCGCCGGCTGGCGCGTCCGGCACGGATTCGCGGACGCGGCGGGGGCGTTCGGGCTGTTGCTGCTCTTCCGATTCGTCATGACGTGGGTGGGGACGTGCCTCGGACTCGCCGTCGGCAAGGAGGAGGCCGCCGGTCAACTCTCGGTCGCCGTCTTCCCGTTGGCGATGATCACCAACGCGTACGTGCCCACCGGCGGCATGCCGGGCTGGCTGCGGACCGTCGCCGACTGGAACCCGATCAGCGCGGTGGTCGAGGCGAGCCGGAGCCTGTTCGGCAACCCCTCGGCGCCCGGCGGCGCCTGGCCGATGCAGCACGCCGTGCTCGCCTCGCTGCTGTGGAGCGCGGCCCTGCTCGTGCTCTGCATGCCGCTGGCCGTACGGAAGTTCGCCACCCACGGGCGCTGAGGCGGCGCGGGCGCCGAGAGTGTGAGCACGGGCGGGTGCTGACCCGCCGGTCCGGTGAAGGTGCTGGACACCCGTGCCGGTGCGACCGAAGGTGGACGCCATGGAGTACACCCACCTCGGCCGCACCGGCCTGACCGTCTCCCGCCTCTGCCTGGGCACCATGAACTTCGGCCCGCACACCGAGGAGTCCGACGCCCACCGCATCATGGACGCCGCCCACGACCGGGGCATCAACTTCTTCGACACCGCCAACGCCTACGGCCGCGACCCCGAGGGCAACCTCAAGGGCCGCACCGAGGAGATCATCGGCCGCTGGTTCGCGCAGGGCGGCGGGCGCCGGGAGCGGACCGTCCTCGCCACCAAGGCCTATGCCGCGATGGGGGACTGGCCCAACGAGGGCAAGCTCTCCGCGCTCGCCGTCCGGCGGGCCGTCGAGGCGAGCCTGCGGCGCCTGAACACCGACCACATCGACCTCTACCAGATGCACCACATCGACCGGGACACGCCCTGGGAGGAGATCTGGCAGGCGATGGAGGTCCTGGTCGCCCAGGGAAAGATCATCTACGTCGGCTCCAGCAACTTCGCCGGCTGGCACGTCGCCCAGGCCCAGGAGGCCGCCCGCAACCGCCACTTCCTCGGCCTGGTCAGCGAGCAGTCCCTGTACAACCTGCTGGACCGCACCGTCGAACTGGAGGTCGTGCCGGCCCTCCAGCACTACGGCCTCGGCCTCCTGCCGTGGTCCCCGCTGCGCAGCGGGCTGCTCGGCGGGGCGCTGCGCAAGGAGCGCGAGGGCACCCGCGTGCGGGCGGCGCTCGCACACGCCGACGACCTCCTGGCCACCCACCGCGACCGCATCCAGGCCTACGAGGACCTCGCCGACGAACTCGGCGTCGAGCCCGCGGAGCTCGCCCTCGCCTGGCTCCTCGGCCGCCCGGCCGTCACCGCCCCGATCATCGGCCCGCGCACCCCGGAGCACCTCGACTCGGCGATCCGGGCCCTGGACGTCGAGCTCGACCGCAAGACCCTCGACCGCCTCGACGACCTCTTCCCTGGCCACCGCCCGGCCCCGGAGGACTACGCCTGGTAGGCGCTCGGCGCGGTCCCGCCCCGGTCGTGGCGGCCGGGGCGGGACGGTGTGGCCTCGCGTGTGGCGCTCGCGTGGGGCGGTGGGGCGTGAGAGCGTCGGGGGATGGGTGACGAGGCGGTTGTGCACGACGTGCCGTACTACGCGCAGTGGGAGTCGGCGGAGCTCGTGCGGGAGATCGTCGGCGGGGCGCTGGACGCCGCCGACGATCCGCGGTGGGGGCAGTCCGGGGCGGCCACGCCGGAGGAGTACGGCTGGTGGTCGTGGCGCCTGTGCGGGGTGGCCTGCCTGCGGATGGCGCTCGACTTCTGGTGGGGCCTCGCGCCCCCGGCGCTCGTGCTCGCCCGGGAGTGCGAGGCGGCGGGCGCGTACGTCCGGGAGGGCGACGGCCTGCGCGGGCTGATCCACGTACCGTTCGCCACCCACGTCCGGGAACGGTGGGGACTGGCCGCCGAGGCGCGGGAGTTGGCGCCCGGGGAGATCGCGGCCGAGGTGGCCGGCGGGCGGCTGCCGATGCTGTCGGTGCACCCGTCGATCCGTGAGCCGGAGGGGCCGGACCCGGTCCGCCGCGGCGGGCACCTGGTGCTGGCGGTGGGGGCCACGAGCACGGCGCTGGTGATCCACAACCCGTCCGGGTTCCCGGGCGGGTCGCAGTCCTTCGCGCACGTGCCGTGGCGGGACTTCGGACGCTTCTTCGCCGGACGGGGGATCGTCCTCGGCCCGCCGGGCGAGTCCGGTGAGTCCGGCCCGCCCGGCGAGTCCGGTCAGTCCGAGGGCGTCAGGGCCTGATGCTCGGCAGCCCGAGCAGGTCGACCGGCAGTTCGCCGCGACACAGCGCCGAGATCGGCTTCAACGCGGCCGCCAGCCGGTCGAGTTCGCGGCGCGGGTAGTCCTCCCACACCCGGGCGGCGGCCAGGTCGGTCGCGGCCTCCAGGGACTGGTGCCGGATCCGGCCGAGCTCGGTGACCGCGCCGTCCGCCGTCAGCCAGCCCCGCTCGACCAGCCGCTCCGCGGCGGCCTCCCACTCCTCGTCCGTCCACCCGCGCCGCGGCTGGAGGTCCTCGCGCCGCACGTCCAGCGCGCAGCGGACGACGAGCGCCTCGCAGCCGTCCAGCCCGGCCGTGACCAGCGCGGCGACGTGGCCGTCCCCGCGGTGCTCGCGCATGACGGTCGCGGCCTGCCACAGCCGCCCGTAGCGGTCGGCCGGCCGGGGGAGCGCGGCGTTGGCGGCGGCCAGGACGCGCCCGGCGCAGTCCAGCCGTGCCGCCGCCCGCTCCAGCGCGTCGGCGGCCAGCTCGACCTGGGCCGGGTCGACGTGCTCCAGCACCCGGGCCAGCGCCGCGGACGACCCCTCGGCCCGCGCGGCCAGGGCCTTCTCCGGGCCGGCGTGCGTCCACACCTCGGGCACCGCGCGCTCGACGACCGCCGGCGCGAAGCTGAAGAACGCGGCGATCACGGGCGGCGCGTCCACCGCGCCCAGCGGCGCGGCCCGGCTGGCGAAGTAGCCGCGCCACCCGCCCCGCAGTCCGGCCGCCTCGAAGGCCGCCTGGCCCTCGGGCGAGAAGTACGTGAGGGAGTGCACCGGTTCGAAGAGCCACCAGAGAGAACGGGCGGGGTGGACGAGATCGGCCATCGGGAGACCCTCCTTGAACGGGGGTGGGACGGGTCGGGGCGTCGCTCCAGTGCTGATGACCACGGCGGCGGCCGCGGTAACCCCACCCCGGGTGTGATGACGGTCACGCGGGCGACCGCGCGGTGCGCGGGCCGGTGCCGGCGCGCGAGATGATGGGGCGGGGTGCCCGGCACGGTGGCGCCCGAGCCCTCGTGTGAAGGTATTGGTAATGGCGCAGATCAACCCCAGCATCCTGTCCGCGGACTTCGCCCGTCTCGGCGAGGAGGCCGAGGCCGTCCGGGGCTCGGACTGGCTGCACGTCGACGTCATGGACAACCACTTCGTGCCCAACCTCACCCTGGGCGTCCCCGTCGTCGAGTCGCTCGCGCGCGCCACCGACATCCCGCTCGACTGCCACCTCATGATCGAGGACCCGGACCGCTGGGCCCCGCAGTACGTCGAGGCCGGCGCCGGCTCGGTCACCTTCCACGCCGAGGCCGCCGCCGCGCCCGTCCGCCTCGCCCGCGAGATCCGCGCCAAGGGCGCCCGCGCCTCCATGGCCCTCAAGCCCGCCACCCCGATCGAGCCCTACGAGGACCTGCTGCCCGAGCTCGACATGCTGCTGATCATGACCGTCGAGCCCGGATTCGGCGGCCAGGCCTTCCTGGACATCATGCTGCCGAAGATCCGCCGCACCCGGGAGCTGATCGCCAAGCACGGCCTCGAACTGTGGCTCCAGGTCGACGGCGGCGTGTCCGCGAGCACCATCGAGCGCTGCGCCGAGGCCGGCGCGGACGTCTTCGTCGCGGGCTCGGCCGTCTACGGCGCGCAGGACCCGGCCGAGGCCGTCCGCAAGCTGCGCGACCTGGCGACCGCCGCCACCACCGACGCCTGGTGGGCCTGCGCGCACTGAGTCCGCGTCGCGGGCGCGGATACCGGGTGCGCTGAGGGACGATCACTGACGAACGTCTCTCATCGCCCCTCTCCGTACGGTGGTGGACCCGCACATGAGCAACCTCGACCGCAAGCCCGTCCCGACCGCCTGCGGTCGGGAGGCCGGCGGCGGCCCGGTGAAGGAACTCCTCACCGGGCGCCGCGTCCCCCTCGGCGAGAGCACCGTGGTGCGGCGCCTGCTCCCCAACCTGGGCCGCCGGATGGTCGGCGCCTGGTGCTTCGTCGACCACTACGGCCCCGACGACATCGCCGACGAGCCCGGCATGCAGGTCCCGCCCCACCCCCACATGGGCCTGCAGACGGTCAGCTGGCTGCACCAGGGCGAGGTGCTGCACCGCGACAGCCTCGGCAGTCTGCGGACCGTCCGCCCGTACGAACTGGGCCTGATGACCTCCGGCCGGGCCATCTCGCACTCCGAGGAGTCCCCCCGCCCGCACGCCCGCCACCTGCACGGCGCGCAGCTCTGGGTGGCCCTGCCCGACGCCCACCGGCACACCGCCCCGGCCTTCGAGCACCACCCCGACCTGCCGGTCGTCACGGCCCCGGGCCTGAACGCCACCGTCGTCCTCGGCACCCTGGACACCGCGACCTCGCCCGGCACCACGTACACCCCGCTCGTCGGCGCCGACCTCGCCCTCACCGCCGGCGCGGACCTCCGGCTTCCGCTGGTCCCGGACTTCGAGTACGCCGTCCTCGCGATGTCCGGCGGCGTCGACGTCGACGGCGTCCGCGTCGAACCCGGCTCGATGCTCTACCTGGGCTGCGGCCGCCCCGAACTCCCGCTGCTCGCCCGCACCGACGCCGCCGTCCTGCTGCTGGGCGGCGAGCCCTTCGACGAGAAGATCGTCATGTGGTGGAACTTCATCGGCCGCTCCACCGAGGACATCGCCCGGGCCCGCGCCGACTGGATGACCACCGACCGCTTCGGCACCGTCCACGGCTACGCCGGCGACCGCCTGCCCGCCCCGGAACTGCCCGCCACCCCGCTGAAGCCCAGGGGGCGCGAGCGGTGAGCCGGGCCGGCCGTTCCGTCCCGTCCCAGGGGGCGCATGCGAAACGCTCGGACGGGAAGTCCCGGCCGAGCATTCCGCACGAACCCGCCGCGGTCCGGCCGGATCGGCCGCTCGCGCGGCAACGACCCCCGGGGACCGCCGGGTTCAGGATTTCCGGGGGCGGGGCAGCTTCATCGACGCGACGGCGCTGAGCAGGGCGCCCGCGGCCACCAGCATCGCGGTGACGAACATGGCGTGGGCCGACGGGTTCGCCCCCTGGCCGTCGGCGGTGCCCAGGAACACGCTGCCGTAGGTCGCGATACCGAGGACCTGGGCGATCTGGGCCGAGGTGGTCATCACGCCGCTGGCGTCCGACGCGTCGGCGGGGACGACCCGGGCCAGCGAGACGGTCAGCAGCGGGCTGGTGATGTAGCCCATGCCGAGGCCCACCACCAGCTGCAGCAGCGGCAGCGCGACGCCGCCGTGCCCGCCCGAGCGCACGGCGAAGCCGATGCCGAAGTGGCCGACGGCCGTGACGGTGCACGCGATGACGATCATCTGGCGGTGCCACCGGGCCGGGACCTTCTGCCAGGTGAGGCTGCCGGTGGCGACGCCGAGCGCGAGCGGCGCGAAGGTCAGGCCGGTGCGGGTGGCGGACTCGCCGAGCCCCGACTGCATGTGCTGCGAGAAGGAGAACAGGAAGCCCGCGTAGCCGGCCATCGCGAGGAACATGGCGCTCGCCCCGGGCAGCAGGCCGGGCGTCTTCAGGACCCGGCCGGGGATCAGCGGCGAACCGCCACGGCGCGCCACCGAGCGCTCGACGATCGCGAAGGCGGCGAACACCGGGACGGAGAGGACCAGGGAGACCACCATCCAGGCCGGCCAGTGCTGTTCGTGGCCGAGCACCAGCGGGATGACCAGCAGCAGCAGCGCGGCGGTCAGCGTGATCAGCCCGGGGATGTCGAGGCCCTTGGGGTTCTCGGGCCGGCCCTTCGGCAGCACGCGCAGCCCGGCGGCCACCAGGACCACCCCGACCGGCACGTTGATCAGGAACACCGGGCGCCAGCCCGTGCCGAACAGGTCGGCGCTGACCAGCAGTCCGCCGGCGACCTGGCCGACCACGACGCCGAGGCCGATGGTGGCCGCGTACAGGCTCAGCGCCCGGGCCCGGGCGGCGCCCTCGAACTTCAGCTGGATCAGGCTGTAGATCTGCGGCATCATCATCGCCGCGCCGACGCCCTGGACCACCCGGGCAGCGATCAGGGTGCCCTCGTCGGGCGCCAGTCCGCAGGCGAGCGAGGCCACGGTGAACGTGACGAGTCCGGCCAGGAAGACCGTCCGGAAGCCGTTGCGGGCACCGAGACGGGCGCCGGTGACGAGCAGCGTGGCGTACGCGATCGTGTAGCCGGAGACGATCAGCTGGAGGGCGGACCCCGTGGTGCCGAGGTCGGTCCGGATGGTCGGGGTGGCGACGTTGACGATCGTCGAGTCGAGCAGGGCCATGAAGACCGCACCCAGCAGGACCACCAGCATCTGGTTGTTCCGGCGGGTCTGTGCGGCCGCGTCGGGGGCCGGGAGCGCGGTCTCCGGCTCTGCGGGGGGCGTGGGCCGGGCGGCTGCTGCCGCCCGCTCCTGAGTCTTCTCGGTCATGGCAGCGATGATCCCGGCGGCCCCGTGGGGGGTACCAGATATCCAGTGATCCTGGAACCGGGAGTACCCGGCTACCCGGATCGGCCCGTTGTCCAGCAGAATCGTGCGGTGACCCGACCGACCGACGGCCCCCCTCCGACCGCCGAGGCCCAGCGACGCGCGGAGCTGGGCGCGTTCCTGCGGCTCCGACGCGAGCGCATCAAGCCCGAGGACGTCGGACTGTCACCCGGCCCGCGGCGGCGCACGCCCGGCCTGCGCCGCGAGGAGGTCGCGGAGCTCTCGGGGATCGGTGCGGCCTGGTACACCTGGCTGGAGCAGGGGCGGCGGATCAACCCGAGCGTCCAGGTGCTCGACGCGATCGCGCGCACGCTGCGGCTCGACCGGGCCGAGCGCGGTCACCTCTACCGGCTCGCGGCCGTGCCGGCCGTGCCGCTGGACGCCTCGGCGCGGCTCGCCGACCCGGCCGAGAACCAGGCCATCCTGGACGCGCTGAACCCGTTGCCGGCCTGCATCGTGACCGCACGTTACGACGTGCTCGCGTTCAACGACGCGTACGGGGCGCTCGATCCGGCGATCGTGCTGCTGCCGCCGGGGGAGCGGAACGTGCTGTGGCACCTGTTCACGGTCGAGCGGCGGCTCCAGCCGCTCGTGGAGTGGGAGAACGAGACAGCCGTCATGGTGGCCCAGCTGCGGGCCGAGTTCGGCCACCGGCTCAAGGACCCGCACTGGGGCGACTTCGTGCGGCAGCTCGGGGAGGCCAGCCCGCGCTTCGCCGAGCTGTGGGCCAGGCACGAGGTCGCCGCGTCGAACACCCGGCGCAAGTCGTTCTGGAGCGTGGACGGCGAGCGGCTGAGCGTGATCACCAACGCGTTCACGACGGCCTCCGCGCCCGACACGAAGATGTGGATCCACACGCCCGACGGCCCGGAGACCAGGCGGCTGCTGGAGGACCTGGTCGGCCGGTACCGGGAGGCGGGCCCCGCCGCGCTGCTGGCCGCCGGACGGCGCACCAGCCGCGGCGCGCCCGACCCCGGGGGCGCGCCGGCTCAGCCGTGCGCCGAGGGCGGCCGGCGGCCGGGGAACGCGGATCCGGTCAGCCGGAGCAGCGGGGCCGACTTGACCGCCGTCTCCTCGAACTCGGCCTCCGGGTCCGACAGTGCGACGATCGCCCCGCCGACCCCGTAGCGCACGCGCCCCGGTGTGACGACCGCCGTGCGGATCGCGACGCTCAGGTCGGCCGCGCCGGACAGCGAGAAGTAGCCGATGGCGCCGGAGTAGATGCCGCGCGGCCCGGCCTCCAGCCGGTCGATGACCTCCATGGTCCGCAGCTTGGGGGCGCCCGTCATCGAGCCGGCGGGGAACGCGGCCCGCACGCAGTCCACGGCGGTGCGGTCCCGCCGGAGCCGCGCCCGCACCGTGCTCACCAGCTGGTGGACGGTCGCGTAGGTCTCGACGTCGAAGAGGCCCGCGACCTCGACCGAGCCGATCTCGGCGTGCCGCCCGAGGTCGTTGCGGACCAGGTCGACGATCATCAGGTTCTCCGCGCGGTCCTTCTCGTCCGCCCGCAGCCCCGCCACGATCGCGGCGTCCTCCTCGGGCGTCGCGCCGCGCGGCCGGGTGCCCTTGATCGGCTTGGACTCCGCGACGCCGTCCGCCCCCACGCGCAGGAAGCGCTCCGGCGAGGTGCTGAGCACCGCGAGCGGGCCGAAGCGGAGCAGTGCCGCGTACGGGGCGGGGCTGAAGCGGCGCAGCACGCGGTAGCCCTCCCACGGGTCGAGGTCGCCCCCGGCCTCGGCGACGTTGGTCAGGCAGACCTCGTACGTCTCTCCGGCGGCGATCTCCTCGTGGCAGGAGCCGATCAGCCGCAGGTAGGCGTCGCGGTCGTGGCGCAGCCGGACGGCGGACCGCGGAGCGGGTGGGACGGGGTCCGCGGCCGGGCGGCCGGCCACGGAGGCCAGGGCCCGTGCGGTGGTCTCCAGCCAGGACCTGGCCGGGGCCTCGTCCTCGTCCTCCGCCAGCGCCAGCAGGTAGGTGGTGCGGGTGAGGTGGTCCAGGACGACCGCGCGATCGGCGAACACCATGGTGGCGTCGGCGTCCTCGGCCCGGTGGGCCGCCCCGGCACCGCACTGGGCCTTCAGCTCGTACCCGAGGTATCCCACCCAGCCGAGCGCGAACTCGAAGGGCAGGCGGGGGAGTTCGGTGCGGATGCCGCGGAGGTCGCGGTCGATCCAGTCGAGGAAGTCGCCGGTGACGGTCCGTGAGCCGGTGGCGGAGCGCACGGTGACGGTCCGGCTCCGGACGTCGGCCTCGGCGATCCGCGCGAGCGGGCCGGAGGCGTCCCCGAGGACGGAGAACCGGCCCGCGCCGCCGTCCGGCCGGCTGCTGTCCAGCCAGAACGCGGTGTCGGCGGCGCCGAAGAGCCGCTGGAACGCGACCTCGTCGACCCAGTCGGTCCGGAGGCGGTCCACGAGGACCCGGAGCCGTCGGGTGCCGCCCCGGTCCGCCGGGTCCGCCTGGTCCGCCGGGCGCGGCGCGGGAGCAGGCGGCGACGGGCGGACCGCCGTGCCCCGGGCCGCGTGCCACTCCCGGCTCAGCCGGGTGAAGTTGGCGAGTAGTTCATGGCCGAACCGGGTGAGGACCGACTCGGGGTGGAACTGCAGTCCCCAGATCGGCCGGTGCCGGTGCCGGTGTCCCATCAGCACGCCGTCGGGCGTCCGGGCGACGGCCTCCATTTCGTCCGGCAGTTCGGACACGGTCAGCGAGTGATAACGCACCGCCTCGAACGGGGACGGGAGTCCGTGGAACAGGCCGCGGCCGTCGTGCAGGACGGGCGAGGTGCGGCCGTGCCGTGGTTCCGGGGCGCGGGTGACGGTGCCGCCGTGCAGCAGCGCCGCCCCCTGGTGGCCGAGGCAGATGCCGAGCAGCGGGATGTCGCCCTGCTCGACGATGTCGCGGCAGATTCCGAAGTCGGCCGCCCGGGCCGGATCGCCCGGTCCGGGGGAGAGTACGACGTTGTCGAACCCGGAGAGCCGGGACAGGTGCCAGGACGGGTCGTCGTTGCGGATCACCACCGGCTCGGAGCCGTTCACCCGGGCCAGGCAGTGGTAGAGGTTGAAGGTGAAGGAGTCGTAATTGTCGACGAGTAGAGTTCTCATGACGGTTCGGCGACGGAGATCTCCAGGAGAACGTGCTCGACCAGGTCGTCCCCTTCGCGCACCCGGAGGCTGCGGAGTTCACGGACTTCCCGGCCGTTTTCGGCGGCGATCGCATTCAGTCGGGCGGTGTTCCCGCGATTGCTGAAATGCAGCAGGATTCTCCCGTTCTCGGTCAGGAATGACGGGGCGTCGGCCAGGAATCTGCGGTGGTCCCGGTAACCGGGGTCCACGTAGGCGCGTTCGTGGATCGTTTTGTGCCGGTATTCCGGCGGGGCCAGTACGAGGTTGGAGTGCCAATAGACGGTGTCGAACCTCCGGCCGGCCGGAACGTTCTCGAAGAGGTCGCTGTGCACGACGGTCAGCCGGTCCGCCACGCCGTGCCGTTCGGCGTTCATCACGGTGTTCCGGACGGCCGGTTCGCTGATGTCCAGGGCCGTCACGCGTTCGCAGCCCGCCAGTGCGGCGGACACGGCGATGATGCCGGTGCCGCAGCCGACCTCCAGGAACGAGCCGGGTCCGGACGTTTCGGGTGTCCCGGATGTTCCGGGCGTCCCGCCCAGACCGAGCAGTTCCAGGGCGATCCCGGACGACACCGAAAAAGGCGGCGCGAACACCTCGTCCAAAAGGTCCCATTCGCGCCCGGCCAGGGTGAAGGTGTTGCGCCGGTCGGCGTGGAGCCGCGCGGCCCGGCTGCGGGCGAGTGAACGCCCGTAGTCCGTGAGCCTATTCATATGTCCCCCGTTGTCATGCGAGCGGGCACCGCTCCCGCGGTGCCCGCCTGGAATTGTTCCCCTCGCCGGCCGCTTCCGGGAAGGTGGCGGGGTGACAGCGTGCCGTGTTCGGTGCGGTGTCCCGGTCACTACGGGCGTGTTAAATCGCAGGCCAGCGCCTTGACCCCCCTCTTGCGTGGCGCCTACTCTCGGTGTAGATGATCTTCACCGGCTGTGGAGGGGGAACCATGCCGTTGGATTCCGGGTTCGCGGACGCGCCTGCCCTGGCGATTCTCGAACTGCTCGCCGCGGAGGCGCCGCTGGGCCGCTTCCACGAGTTGCTGTACCGCGCCGCGGAGCCGGGCGGGGAAGGGATGCCACCGGGCCGGCGCGCGGAGCTCGAACGGGCCGTCCGGCTGGGGCTGAGGATCCACGCCTCGCTCGACCAGCGCCGGCAGCGGGAGGCGGCCACGGCGGCCCTGGTGGACATGATCCACGACATGACCGCCCCGTACGACCCGGACACCCTGCTGAAGGTCATCACCAGCCGGACCCGTCGGCTGCTGGGCTTCGACATGGCCTACATCAGCCTGCCGCTGCCCCGGGGCGGGTCGTACGTCCACTGCTCGGAGGGCCAGACCACGACGCTCAACGTGGGCCTGGTGGTCGAGGAGCACCACGGCCTCGGCCAGATGGCGCAGGGGCAGGGCGGCGCGTTCTGGTCGCCGGACTACCTGAACGACGACCGGATCCCGCACAGCGAGCAGATCGACGAGGTGGTCCGCGCCGAAGGGCTGCGCGCGGTGATCGCGGTGCCGATCCAGGTGGGGGCGGACTCCATCGGCGCCCTCTACGGCGCCGACCGCGTCGTGCGGCACTTCACGCCCGACGAGATCAGCCTGATGCGCTCCCTGGCGGACTTCGCGGCGGTGGCGCTGGAGCGGGCCAGGCTGCTGGACCGCACGCGGCTGGAGATCGCGGAGCTGGAGTCGGCGGGCGCCCGCGCGCGCGACACGATCGCGCGGACCCGTGAGCTGGCCGACGCCCGGATCCGGCTGGCCGACCAGGTGCTGAACGGCTGCGACCTGCACGTGGTCGCCAGGACGGCCGGGGAGGCGCTGGGCGCCACGCTCGCGGTCGGTGACGCGCACGGGCAGGTGCTCTCCTCCACCGGGGAGGTGCCCGGCCTCGCGGAGGTGCTGACCGGCCGGGCGGCCCTGGAGGCGCACGCGGCGAGGGCCCCGGTGAGCCCGGCGCAGGACGTCTGGGTGGCCCCGGTCGGTGCCGGCGTCGAGGACCTGGGGGTGGTGGTGGCCCGGTTCGCGCGACCGCTCGGCCCCGACGAGGAGAGCTTCCTCGCCTTCGTCGGACGGGCGGTCGCGC
The DNA here is from genome assembly GCF_042733235.1 of Kitasatospora sp. NPDC059722. NCBI lineage: Bacteria > Bacillati > Actinomycetota > Actinomycetes > Kitasatosporales > Streptomycetaceae > Kitasatospora > Kitasatospora sp. NPDC059722. Next base: position 147,166 of record NZ_JBHWGD010000002.1, on the reverse strand, counting down.
TGCAACTCGTGGGGCAGCGCAGCGTGCCCGCGACGGCCGGGCCGGGACGGGACGAGTTCTTCGACGTCCTGCTCGCGACACCCCTCCAGCCTTCGAGTCAACTCGTCTATCAGGCAGGACAGTTCGGGATCGACCCGGAAGGCCCGCATGTCGTCGTGGTGGCCCGGCCGGAGGGCGGCGAGCACGGGAAGGCCGCGGTGTGGGCCGCGTCGTACGCGTACCGGCGGTCCGGGCTCAAGACGGTGCGTGACGGCTGCGTCGTGCTGCTGCTGCCCGGTACGGACGCCTCGGCCGCCGCCCGTTCGGTCTCCAAGGAGCTTTCCCCACTGCTGCGGCAGCCCGTCACCGTCGGCGCGGCCGGTCCGGCCACCGGGCTCGCGTCGGTCGCCAGGGTGCACCAGGAGGCGGTGCGCTGCCTGGACGCGCTGACGGCGCTGGACGGCACGGGGAGCGCCGCGGCGATGGCCGACCTCGGCTTCCTGGGGCTGCTGCTCTCCGACGACCACGACGTCGAGGGGTTCGTGGCCTCGCTCCTCGGCCCGCTGCTGGAGCACGACACCGAGCGCGCGACCAGTCTGATCGCCACCCTGGAGGCCTACTTCGCCTCGGGCGGCAGCCCCACCCGGGCGGCCGAGGACCTGCACGTCCACCCCAACACGGTGGCCCGCCGCCTGGACCGGATCACCGAACTCCTGGGCCCCGCCTGGCAGCAGCCCGGACGCACGCTCGAAGTCCAGCTCGCGCTGCGCCTGCTGAGGGCCCGGGAGGTCCTGTGGCGGCAGCGGGACACCGTGCTGGCGCCGTAGCGGGGGCGGGGGTCCGGCCGGCGGCCGGGAGGCGTCCGGCCTCCCTGTCTCG
>NZ_JBHWGD010000002.1:102896-146298 GCF_042733235.1 Kitasatospora sp. NPDC059722 | reverse complement strand
GGGGGGGGGGTCGGGCTGGGGGGGGTGGGGCCCCTTCCCCCCCCCCCCCCGGCCGGGCGTTTCAGGCGGGGATCTTGGGGGCGTGGTCCTCGGTCTCGCCGTGGGCCGCCATCAGCACCTCCACGGCGTGCGCCGCGGACGCCAGCGTGCTGTGGCAGTGCCAGCCCCGCAGCGAGCGCCCCTCGAAGTCCCGCAGGCCGGCCCGGTCCCCGAAGCCGGCCAGGTCGCGCCCGACCCGGTCGGCCAGCTTCGTCAGCCGCAGCAGCGTGCTCGCGGGCGCCCCGGCCAGGTTGCCGAGCCACAGCCCGGTGGGCCGGCGCCGCGGGTCGTCCCACTCCCCGACCAGGACGAGCCCGCTGTCGCGCCCGCCGGGCAGGCCGGGGTCCGCGCCCGGCAGGCCCACCCGCACCGCGGCCGCCGAGGCCCGCCGCACGCCGGACGGCGCCGTCGGGTCGGGCCAGCCGACGAGCCGGCGAAGTCCCCCGGCCGAGTCGAGGATCCGTCGCGCTTCCAGCGCTCCGAGGCCGTGGCCGGGCAGGGTCGGGTCCTCGACGGAGAGCCGCTCGGTGCCGGCGACGCGGACGAGCGCGCGCACGCCGGCCCGGTCGAAGCGCCGGATCACGCCGGCCGGGTCCTCGACCGGTACGTCGAGCACGACCGGACGCCGGGCGGCGTCGTGGAGCCGGGCGAAGTCCAGTGCCACGGCGGTGGCGCAGTCGTCGGTGGTCTCCCCGTACCGCGGTTCCCCGATCCGCTGGGGCTGCGCGGACGGGCTCGGGCCGCCGCCGTCCGCCGTCGGCCGGTCCGCGCACAGCAGCCGCCAGTTGACCGGGGCGCTGGCCCGCTCCGAGGCGGCCCACAGGCCGAACGCCCGCTGTCCGTGGAACTCCTGGTCCAGGTGGTGGTCGAAGCCCCGGCCCACGCCCACGGAGTGCCGTCCCGACTTCGGGATCGACAGCTGGCGCACCACCCAGGCCTGCGGCCGGACGTTCGGTTCGAGCCAGTCCGCGAGCGCCTCGCGCATCGGCATCCAGTCCCAGGTGGAACTGCAGATGAAGTGGTGCAGGCTCTGGTCGAGCGCCGGGTCCCCGAGGCAGGCCGCGATGTTCCTGATCGACCTGCGGCCCTGCGCGGCCAGCAGTCCACGGAGGTACTGTTCCCCCTTGTGCCGTTGGTCCCTTCGCGGAAGCGACGCGAAGAGGGTGGTGCTCAGGTCCTTCAGGAGGAGCTCGCCGTCGGACACCGGTCGCACCGAGCCGAGTCGGAACGGGGCGGTACGTCGGTGCCGGACAGCCCTGATATTGCCAGCAGCGTTCACAGAATCCCCCTCTATGCACTGCCCTTGAGGCTTGCTTAAGCCCCTCCAGGGTGGCCCGGGGCGGGTGGTGCGGGCCAGGTGCAGGGGCCACCCCGTAGCGCCGGCGGGCGGGTGTCCCGGCACTGCGCGCGACCGCCGGGCCGGGTGGCGGGCGGACCCGGCCACCGCCTCGCCCGGCGGTCGCGCGCAGTGGTGTGGCCGGGCTACTCCTGTCCGAGCCCGAGCAGTGCCCGCGGGTCCAGGGCGGCCTGGTGGCGCGTGATCTTCCCGTCCACGACGTGGCTCCAGGCGGCGACCTGGACCGGGGGCGCGAAGCTGGTGTGCATCTCGAACCACGTGACGACGTCGGGGCCGTCGCTGAAGACCTTCCGGATGACGATGTCGGTGAAGGAGCCCGGCGCCTTCTCGATCTTCTCCCGGAGGTCGTCGCCGCCGCTGGCGTTGCCGAACGGGCCGGTGAACTCGATGTCGTCGGCCAGCACCGAGCGCAGGGTGTCGTAGTCCTTGGCCTTCCAGGCCGCGTAGTACGTCGCGGTCACGTCCACGGGGTTGACGCTCATGTCGTCGCTTCCTCTCGTCCTTCGGTGCGGGCCCCGCCGGCGGATGCCCGCACCGGCGGGTTCAGCGAGGCCCGGGTGTTGAGTTCGGCCGCGTCGTCGCCGGTGGCCCGGCCGTACGTCTTGGCGATGGTGGTGTAGACGCCCTTGGCGGGCGCGCCGCCCGCGGCGTCGCCCGGGTTCCCCGGCTTCGACCGGTCCATCCGCCGGTTCGCGAGCACGACGGCGGTCGTGGCCTCGCGCCGCTCGTCCTCGTAGCCGCGCAGCGCGGCCACGGGGTCCTCGGTCGTCGCGAGCCGGTAGGCGAGGACGCGGGCGTCGACGATGGCCTGTGAGGCGCCGTTCGCGCCGACGGGGTACATCGGGTGCGCGGCGTCGCCCAGCAGCGTCACCCGTCCCTCGCCCCACCGGTCGAGCGGGTCGCGGTCGACCATCGGGTACTCCAGGATGCCGGTGCTGCCGCTCAGCAGGGCCGGCACGTCCAGCCAGCCGAGGTCCCAGTCGGCGAAGTGCGGGAGGAAGTCCTCCAGTTCGCCCGCCCGGTTCCACCGCGCGTCGCCGCCGAGCGGCTGCGGTTCGGCCACCGAGACCATGCACACCCAGTTGGTCAGCGACCGGCCCTGCTCCGCGGCGGCTGGGCCGATCGGGTACGCGATCAGCCGGGCGCCGCGGCCGGCGTCGGCGTGGATCATCGTCCGGCCGGTGAGGAACGGCTCGGTCGGCGTCACACCGCGCCACATCATGACGCCGGACCAGTGCAGCGGCCCTTCGCCGGGGTGGAGCCGGGCCCGCACGGCGGAGTGCAGCCCGTCCGCCCCGACGAGCAGGTCGGCGCCGAGCAGGCCGGGCTCCCCGGTCGTCCGGTCGGTCACCCGGACCCGCACGCCGTCCGGGATCTGCTCGACGGCCTCGAACGTCGTGCCGGTCCGGACCGCGTCGGCGCCCAGCCGTGCCCGGACCGCGTCGAGCAGCATCAGCTGGAGCTCGCCGCGGTGGATCGAGTACTGCGGCCACCGGTAGCCCCGGGCGAGTCCGCGGTCCTCCCGGTGCTGGGCCTCGCCGCTGCCGTCGACCCAGACCATGTCGGCGGTGGGCACGCCGAGCGCGGCGAGTTCGTCGCCGAGCCCCAGCTCCGTCAACTCCCGCACCGCGTGCGGCTGCACGTTGATGCCCACGCCGAGCGGACGGATCTCCCGGGTCCGCTCCAGCACGGTCGCGCGGATGCCCGCCGCGTGGAGGCTGAGCGCGGTGGTCAGGCCACCGATCCCGCCTCCGATGATGATCACGTCCATGTCCCGGCCCTCTCCTTCTCGCGCCTTCCGTCAGCTCACGGCTGCAGCTTGGTGGTGGTCCAGCTCAGGTCGTCCTGGCGGTCGTAGCGGAGCCGGCGGTGCAGCCGGTCGGAACTGGCGGCCCAGAACTCGATCGCGGCGGGCGTCAGCAGGTAGCCGACGAAGCGCTCGGGCCGCGGCAGCGGGGTGCCGGTGGCCTCCAGCCGCTCGGCCTCGGCCCGCAACGCGGCCACGTCGGCCAGCGGGTCGCTCTGGTGGGCGGCCGTGGACATCGCGTGCATCGGCACCGGCCGGGCCGACCACATCGCGTCGGACTCGGCGTCGTCGAGCCGTTCGACCGGCCCGGAGACGGACACCTGCTGCGCCGTCTCCCGCCAGTACAGCAGGCCCGACGCCCAGCCGGTCTCGGCGATCTCCCGGCCCTTCTGGCTGCTGGTGTGGCTCAGGAAGACCAGGCCCCGCTCGGTCACCCGGCTGATCGCGATGATCCGGGTGGAGGGGCGGCCCTTGGCGTCGGCGGTGGCCAGGGCGAGTGCCCGGGGCTCCCGGACGCCGCGCTCGGCGGCCCGCGCCAGCCAGGACTGCAGCAGCCCGATCGGCTCGGCCGGCGGGGCGTCGTACTCGGGGAAGGGGAGGTCGGTCTCCCCGCTGAGCGACTCGAACCTGCTGGAGTTGCCGGTCGCGGTGTGGTTGGCGGTGGTGCTCACCGGAATCTCCTAGACGTAGATGGTGCCGCGGGCGACGACGGTGCCGTGGCCGCCGACGTGGACGACGCGGGGCCGGTCGCCGTCGCCCTCGGCGTGCGCGAGCATGAGCGAGGGGCGGCCCATCTCGACCCCCTGGAGGATCTCCAGCTCCTGCCCGTACGCGGCGAGCCCGAACCGGGCCAGGTGGATGGCGAGCGGGCCGGCCGCCGAGCCGGTCGCCGCGTCCTCGACCACGCCGTAGGCGGGCGAGAACATGCGGGTGCGCCACGCGGTGCCCGAGCCGGCGAAGCAGTTGGCGGCCATGTCGGGGAACCGCGTGAGCGCGCGGTGGTCCGGGCGCAGCGCCGAGAGCGCCTCGACGCTCTCCAGGCCGACGAACACGTGGCGCGGGCCGTTGCGGTACGCCACCACCGGGGTGACCGGATCCGTCACGCCGAGCGCCGCGAGCAGCTCCTCCGCGTGCTCGTACGGCTCCCAGGTGGGGATCGGCTGCTGCATCCGGGAGGAGCTGGAGTCCTCGCCGTGGTCGAGCTCGAACGGGATGACGCCCATGGCGGTCTCCAGCCGCAGCCGGTCGGCCTTCCACGTCCGGCCGAGGGCGACCGAGGTGCCCAGCATGGGGTGCCCGGCGAACGGGAGTTCGTTGACCGGGGTGAAGATCCGGATGCGTGCGTCGCCGCCCTGCTCGGCCGGGAGCACGAAGGTGCACTCGGAGAGGTTCATCTCCTTCGCGATCTGCTGCATCCGCTCCGCCGGCAGGTCCGCGGCGTCGAAGAAGACGGCCACCGGATTGCCCTCCAGCGGCTTGCGGGAGAAGGCGTCCACAACGATGTAGTCGTGCAAGGGGTCTCCTGGAGAGGTGGTGCAGTGGATCCCTGACGGATCCCTGACGGATCGTTGCCGGATCCCGTCAGGGCGTCAGGGCGGTGCCGAGGCCGTGCAGCACCGGAAGGGAGTGGACGCCCTCGGCGACGGCCTCGACGTCGAACCGCATCCGGTGGGTGGGTGGGCCGCCGATCAGCTCGGCCGCGCGGTTCGGCGGCAGCGGCCGGTCCGCGGGCCGGTCCGTCTCCCAGACCATGACCGCGCCCCAGCGGTTGTTCTCCCGGTCGGCGATCCAGAACTTCACGCGCAGCCCGGGCACGTCGGCCCACGGTTGTACGGCGCCGTCCCGTAGGTGCTCGGCGAGCGACTCGATGGTCTGCGGGGAGCCGTCCAGCTCCCACCAGGCGATGTCGGCCTTCATGGGTCCGCTTCCTCCGGCCGTTCCCGGCCGGCTCAGGTGGGGATTCCCTCGCGCCGGACGGCCGGCACCGGGATTCCGAGCGCGCGCAGCTGCTGGTTCGGGTTCATGAACTCCCGCTCCCGCTTGATCTTCCCGTTCTCGAACTCGAACGAGTGGATGAAGTGGTTGCGGTAGTGGCCCTCCGGATAGCCGGGGAACAGGATCTTCCCCTCGCCGTCGCACTCGACCCAGAAGCGGTTCGGGTCCTGGGTCTCGAAGATCTCGATGTTGGTCCACACCCAGTCCGGGAAGCACTGCAGCGACCACACCGCGTGCTCGCCCAGCCGGTCCCGGCCGTGGGTGACGATCGGCTCGCCGGTGTCGGTGGTCCACAGTCCGCCGCAGCCGTCCTCGGTGAACAGCAGGTGCCGCTTGAGGCGGTCCTCGCCGCGGGTGTTCATGTACTGCTCGACGATCGACCGGTTGTGCCGGCGGATCTCGTCGTCGTTGCGGAACGCCGGCGGCTGCTCGGCCTCGGACATCGGTGACCTCCACGGGGATCGGGGAATTCCGGCGGCCGTTCGGGGACCGCCGCAGTGGACTCTGTTCGGGCGGTGCCCCGTCCGCAACGCCGGCCGCGGGACTCCGTCAAGTCGGGACGAAGTCCGTTGCCATGTGACGGAGTCCGGGTCCGCGGCTTCCGGTCGGCCCGTCGTCTCCCGGAGAGTCGGGGCGCAGCCGCTCCGGAGATGCCGAACGAGCGGTTTCCCCTCTCCTTGGAGGTATCAGGTGCCCAGTGTCGACGAATTCCTCCGCTCGTTGCCCGTGGTCCAGCAGCCGGACTGGGCTGGCCACCCGGAACTCGGTCCGGTCAGGGCCGAACTCGCCTCGCTGCCACCGCTCGTCACCGTCGAGGACACCGACGTCCTCCGGACGCTGCTCGCCGAGGCCGCGGTCGGCCGAATACAGATCATCCAGTCCGGCGACTGCGCCGAGGACTGGGCGGAGGCCACGCCGGGCGATGTCGCCCGCAAGGCGGGCCTGTTGGAGGTGCTGGCGGGTGTCATGAGGATGACCTCGCACAAGCCGGTCCTGCGGGTGGGCCGGCTGGCCGGCCAGTACGCCAAGCCCCGCTCGAAGCCGACCGAGACCGTCGGCGACGTCGAACTCCCGGTCTACCGGGGCCACATGGTCAACTCGCCGGAACCGGACGCCGAACTGCGGCGGCCGGACCCGAAGCGGATGCTGACCGGCTACCAGTCCGCGCGCGAGGTCGTCGGGCTGCTGGGCTGGAACGGCCGGGACCGGCGCACCCGGCCGGACACCCCGGCGTGGACCAGCCACGAGGCGCTGCTGCTCGACTACGAGCTCCCCATGCTGCGCACCCAGCCGGACGGCCGGCTGCTCCTCGGCTCCACCCACTGGCCGTGGATCGGCGAGCGCACCCGGCAGGTGGACGGCGCCCACGTCGCGATGCTCGCGGCCGTGGCGAACCCGGTCGCCTGCAAGGTCGGTCCGACCATGACCGCCGACGAGCTGCTGGCCCTGTGCGCGAAGCTCGACCCGGAGCGGACCCCGGGCCGCCTCACGCTGATCGCCCGGATGGGCGCGGACACGGTGGGCGAGCGGCTCCCCGACCTGGTCAGGGCCGTCCGCCTGGCCGGCCACCCGGTCGTCTGGCTGACCGACCCGATGCACGGCAACACCGTCAGCGGCCCCGGGGGGCTCAAGACGCGGCTGGTGACGACGGTCGTCAAGGAGGTCGTGGACTTCCACCGGGCCGTCACGTGCGCGGGCGGCACGGCGGGCGGCATCCACCTGGAGACGACGCCGGACGAGGTCACCGAGTGCGTCGCCGACCGGGACCGGCTCCACGAGGTCGGCGGCAAGTACACGAGCTTCTGCGACCCGCGGCTGAACCCGCGCCAGGCCGTCTCGGTCGTGTCCGCCTGGCTCGGCTGACGCCCGGCCACCCCCCAAGCCCCCACGCAGCCTCCCCAAGCAGCGGGCTGCCCAGTGAAAGGACGACCATGGCGGGCCTTCCGTCCATCGACCCCTACCCGATGCCCTCCGAGAGCGACCTGCCGGCCAACACCGCGCGCTGGACGGTCGACCCCGACCGGGCGGTCCTGCTGATCCACGACATGCAGCGCTACTTCCTGAGGCCGTTCCCGGCGAGCGAATCCCCCGGGCGGCCCCTGGTGCAGAACACCGCGCTGCTGCGCGAGGAGTTCGCGGCGCTCGGCGCCCCGGTCGCCTACACGGCGCAGCCGGGCGGCATGACCGCCGAGCAGCGCGGCCTCCTCAAGGACTTCTGGGGGCCCGGCATGGAGGTGTCGCCGGAGGACCGGCAGGTCGTCGACCCGCTCGGACCCGGGCCGTCCGACTGGGTGTTCACCAAGTGGCGCTACAGCGCGTTCCACAAGTCGGACCTGCTGGAGCGGATGCGCGCCCACGGCCGGGACCAGCTCGTCGTCTGCGGCGTGTACGCCCACGTCGGAGTGCTGATGACGGCCGTGGAGGCCTTCACCAACGACATCCAGACCTTCCTGGTCGCCGACGCGGTGGCCGATTTCTCGGAGGCCTACCACCGGCTGGCGCTCACCTACGCGGCGGAGCGCTGCGCGGTGGTCACCTCGACCAAGTCCGTGCTCGCCGGGCTCGCCCCGTCCGTGGGGGCGGCCCGGTGAGCCGGCCGGCAGAACGGGAGGAGAGCCCGATGGGGGCGGACCTGCTGGACCGGGTGCTCACCGGGGCCCCCGGTGCCTACGCCCTGCTGTACCGCCCCGAGGCGGCCGGGCCGGACGTGATCGAGGTGCTGCTCGGCGAGGCGTCCGCGGTGGACACGCTCGCCGGGATCCCCGTGCCGGACGCACCGGGGTCCGCCGCCGCGCACGGGGGTGCCCGGCACGAGGTGCTGGCCGTCGTCCCGTACCGGCAGATCACCGAACGCGGCTTCGCCGGCGTGGACGACGGCGCGCCGCTGATCACGCTCGCGGTCGCCGAGCAGGCCGCCCTGCCGCTCGCCCACGTGCTGCGCAGGCTGCCGAACGACCCGATCACCCTGGCCGGCGGCCGCTTCGACGTGGACGACGAGACGTACGCGGCCACCGTGCGCCGGGTCATCGACCGGGAGATCGGCAACGGCGAGGGCGCGAACTTCGTCATCAAGCGCTCGTTCGTCGCCGAGATCACCGACTACACGCCGCGCAGCGCCCTGTCGTTCTTCCGGCGCCTGGTGGAGCGCGAGTCCGGCGCCTACTGGACCTTCCTGGTCCGGGCCGGCGACCGCACCTTCGTCGGCGCCAGCCCGGAGCGGCACGTCAGCCTGCGCGACGGCACCGCCGTGATGAACCCGATCAGCGGCACCTACCGGTATCCGGCGGCCGGCCCCGACCTGGCGGGCGTCATGGCCTTCCTCGCGGACCGGAAGGAGGCCGACGAGCTCTACATGGTGGTGGACGAAGAGCTGAAGATGATGGCCCGGATCTGCGAGCGGGGCGGCCGCGTCGTCGGCCCCCACCTCAAGGAGATGGCCCGGCTCGCGCACACCGAGTACTTCATCGAGGGCAGGACCTCCCACGACGTCCGGGACATCCTGCGCGAGACGATGTTCGCCCCCACCGTCACCGGCAGCCCGCTGGAGAGCGCCTGCAAGGTGATCAGCCGGTACGAGCCCGAGGGACGGGGCTACTACAGCGGCGTGATGGCGCTGATCGGCCACGACGAGGACGGCGCCCGCACCATGGACTCGGCCATCCTGATCCGCACCGCCGACATCGACCGCGGCGGCCTGGTGCGGATCGGGGTCGGCGCGACCCTGGTGCGGCACTCCGACCCGCAGAGCGAGGTCGCCGAGACCCGGGCCAAGGCGGCCGGGCTGCTGGCCGCGCTCGAAGCCGGCGGCACCGGCCGGTTCGCCGATCACCCCCGGGTCCGCGAGGCGCTGGAGCAGCGCAACGCCGGCATCGCCGACTTCTGGCTGCGGGAGAGCGCGGACGGGGCGGACGGGGTCGCGGAGCTGGCCGGCCGCAGCGTGCTGATCGTGGACGCCGAGGACACCTTCACCTCGATGATCGGCCACCAACTCGCCTCCATGGGCCTGGAGGTGACGGTCCGGCGGTTCGACGAGCCGTACGACGTCGACGACCACGACCTGGTCGTGATGGGCCCGGGCCCCGGCGACCCGCGGGACACCGGCCACCCCAAGATCGCCCACCTGCGGGCCGCGGTCTCCCGGCTCCTGCGGGAGCAGCGGCCGTTCCTCGCGGTCTGCCTCAGCCACCAGGTGCTGTCCACGCTGCTCGGCCTCGAACTGGCCCGGCGGGACGTGCCCAACCAGGGCGTCCAGACGGAGATCGACCTGTTCGGCGCGCGCGAGCGGGTCGGCTTCTACAACACGTTCGCCGCGCGGAGCGACGAGGACAAGATCACGCACCCCGAGTTCGGCGTCGTCGAGCTCAGCCGGGACGCCGCCACCGGCGAGGTGCATGCGCTGCGGGGCCGGGGCTTCGCGTCGATGCAGTTCCACGCCGAGTCGGTGCTCACCCGGGACGGCGTGCGCATCGTCGCCGGCCTACTGACCGAGGTGGTGCGCTCGTGCGACCGCTGACCGGACCGGCCCGGGGGGTGCACCGGTGACGGCTCCCGCCGGCCCCGCGCTCACCGCCCGGATCCCGGGCTCCAAGAGCATCACCAACCGGGTCCTGCTGCTCGCCGCGGCCGCCACCGGCACCAGCCGGCTGCGGGCACCGCTGACCAGCGACGACACGCTCGCCTTCCGGACCGCGCTGACCGACCTGGGCGTGCCCGTCGCAACCGGCCCGCAGGACGGCGAATGGCGGGTCACCGGGATCGGCGGGGGCCCGTCCGGCGGCGCCACGATCCGGTGCGCCGACGCCGGGACCGCCGCCCGGTTCCTGCCCCCGTTCGCCGCGACCGGCCGGGGCCGCTACCTCTTCGACGGCTCCGACCAGTTGCGCGCCCGCCCGCTGCGCCCGCTGGCCGACGCCCTGCGACGCCTCGGCGCGGACGTCCGCGCCGCCGGAAGCGGCGGCCTGCCACTGCTGGTGGACGCCGACGGGCTGCGCGGCGGTGAGCTCGCCGTGGACGGCCGGCACAGCAGCCAGTTCCTGAGCGGTCTGCTGATGGCGGCGCCGCTGCTGGACACCCCGCTGACCGTGACCGTGCGGGACCTGGTCAGCCGGCCGTACATCGACATGACCGTCGCGCTGATGCGCCGCTTCGGCGCCCGGGTGACCGAGGAGGCCCCCGGGGTCATCGGGATCGGCACCGGCGGCTACACCGCGACCGACCTGGCGATCGAACCGGACGCCTCGACGGCCTCGTACGTCTTCGCCGCCGCCGCGGTCACCGGGCGCGCGGTCACCGTCCCGGGCCTGGGCCGCGACAGCCTCCAGGGCGACCTCGGCTTCGTCGAGGTGCTGCGCACGGCGGGCGCCCGGGTCGAGGTCGGCGCGGACGCGACGACGGTCACCGGTAGCGGGCGGCTGCGCGGCGGCTTCGAGGTCGACATGGGCGCGATCTCGGACACCTTCATGACGCTGGCCGCGATCGCGCCGCTGGCCGACGCGCCGATCACGATCCGCGGCATCGCCCACGCGCGCCTCAAGGAGTCGGACCGGATCGAGGCGGTCGCCGGGAACCTGGCCGCCTGCGGCGTGACGGTCGAGACGGCCCAGGACCGGATCACCGTGCATCCGGGGCCGGTCCGGCCGGCCCGGATCAGGTGCCACCGCGACCACCGGATCGCGATGGCGTTCTCCGTCCTCGGGCTGCGCGCGCCCGGGATCGAGCTCGACGACCCCTCGTGCGTGACCAAGACCTTTCCCGGCTTCCACGCCGAACTGCGCCGGCTGTTCCCGGCACCTCTGGAAGGAGAACGACGTTGACCGGGCTGCGCTGGCTGACGGCGGGGGAGTCGCACGGCCCCGCACTGGTCGCGACGCTGGAGGGCCTGCCCGCTGGTGTACCGGTCACCACCGCCGTGGTGGCCGACGCGCTGGCGCGTCGCCGGCTCGGTTACGGTCGTGGCGCGCGGATGAAGTTCGAGCGGGACGAGGTGACGTTCCTCGGCGGTGTCCGGCACGGTCTGACCATGGGCAGCCCGGTGGCGGTCATGGTCGGCAACACGGAGTGGCCGAAGTGGGAGCAGGTCATGTCGGCCGACCCGGTCGATCCCGAGGTGCTGGCGGGCCTGGCCCGCAACGAGGCGCTGACCCGTCCGCGTCCGGGCCACGCCGATCTGGCGGGCATGCAGAAGTACTCGATCGAGGAGGCCCGTCCGATCCTGGAGCGGGCGAGTGCCCGTGAGACGGCGGCCCGGGTCGCGCTGGGCGCGGTGGCCCGCGCGTACCTGAAGGAGACGTGCGGGATCGAGATCGTCAGCCACGTGGTGGAGCTGGCCGCGGCGAAGGCGCCGGCCGGTGTGCTGCCGCTGCCGTCGGACGAGGCGCGGCTGGACGCGGACCCGGTGCGCTGCCTGGACGCGGATGCGTCGAAGGCGATGGTCGCGGAGATCGACCAGGCGCACCGGGACGGTGACACGCTCGGTGGTGTGGTCGAGGTGCTGGCGTACGGGGTGCCGGTGGGTCTGGGTTCGCATGTGCACTGGGACCGGCGTCTGGACGCGCGGCTGGCGGCTGCGTTGATGGGGATCCAGGCGATCAAGGGCGTCGAGGTCGGGGACGGCTTCGAGCTGGCCCGGGTGCCGGGGTCGAAGGCGCACGACGAGATCGTCCCGACGGCGGAGGGTGTGAAGCGCACCTCCGGCCGCTCGGGCGGCACCGAGGGCGGGTTGTCGACGGGTGAGCTGCTGCGGGTGCGTGCGGCGATGAAGCCGATCGCGACGGTGCCGCGGGCGTTGCAGACGCTGGACGTGCGTACGGGTGAGCCGGCGAAGGCGCATCACCAGCGCTCCGACGTCTGCGCGGTGCCGGCCGCGGGCATCGTCGCGGAGGCGATGGTCGCGCTGGTGCTGGCCGACGCGGTCAACGAGAAGTTCGGCGGCGACCACGTCTCGGAGACGCGCCGCAACGTGCAGGGCTACCTCGACCACCTGATCATCCGATGATGAGCGAGCGACCAGAAGAAGAGGCCCCTTGGCGAAGCCACCGGCCGAGCGAAGCGAGGGCCGGGGGTGATTCGCCCGTCGTCGCGCTGGTGTCGGTCAGATGGCGAACTGGCGCAGGTGGTGGCGGAGTTGCTCGGCGTCGGGGGTGCCCGCCGTCAGGGTGACGTAGCCGTCCGGGCGGACGAGGACGGTGGCGTCGCCGGTGAGGCCGTAGGCGCGGCGCGCGTGGCCGTCCGGGTCCTGGACGGCGGCCTCGCGGAGGCCGGGGAGCGGGGGGAGGAGCGGCGGGCCGGGGCGGTCGGTGAACCTCAGCAGGGTGAAGTGCGCTCCGCGGAACAGGTCGAACAGGCGGGTGGGGCCGTCGGTGGTGCGGCAGGGGGCGTCGGGGGCGCGGTCGCCGGCGCGGATGCCGGTGGCGTCGTCGAGGTCGCGGCCGAGCGGGCCGCCGCGGTAGCCGAGGGAGAGGCCGGTGAAGTCGCCGCCCGCGGTGGCCGTCAGGTCGGCGAACTGGGCGGCCAGGGCCCGGGCTCCGCCGTCCGAGAAGAGCGTGCGGTGCTGGGCGGAGGTGGCGGCGAGGACGGCGCGGGCGACGGGCAGGCGCTCGGCCTCGTAGCTGTCGAGGAGGGCGTCCGGGGCGCCGCGCAGCGTGGCGGCGAGTTTCCAGGCCAGGTTGTGGGCGTCCTGGATGCCGGTGTTCATGCCCTGTCCGCCGGCCGCGGAGTGGCAGTGCGCGGCGTCGCCGGCGAGCAGGATCCGGCCGCTGCGGTAGCGCTCGACCATGCGGACGGTGGGGCGCCAGGTGCTCGCCCAGGTGAGGTCGTGGAGGGTGACGCCGGGCAGGCCGGCGCGCTCGGCGAAGACGCGGCGGAAGGTGTCGAGGGTGGGCGCGGGCAGCACGCCGTCCTCGTCGGGGATGACGGCGGCGTGGACGGCCCACGTGTCGTCCTGGCGCAGCGGCACGATGGCGAGGGCGCCGGCGCCGAACCGGGCGTCGTTCCAGATGTGCATCCGGTCGGGGGCGAGGCCGGGGGGGGGGGTGGTCGGCGGGATGATGCGCTCCTCATCCCCGGAGACGCCGAGTACGGTGCAGCCGGGGAGCGGGCGGTCGGTGGTGCGCCCGCCCGCGCGCCACGCGGGCCCCCGCCCCGCCCCGGGCCTCGGTCCAGATGTGCCTCCGGTCGGGGGCGAGGCCGTCGATGCGCATCGACGCCATGATGAACCGCTCCTCCTCCCAGGTCTCGCCGAGGAACGGGATGCCGGTGAGCTTGCGGACGGTGCTGCGCCCGCCGTCGCAGCCGACGACGTACCGTGCGCGGATCGCGGAGGTGCCGGCGTCGGAACGGCGGAGTGTCGCGAGCACGCCTTCGCCGTCCTGGGCGCAGTCCACGAGTTCCGTCCCGAGCTCGACCTTCCCGCCGTGCTCCGCGAGCCGGTCGCGCAGCACCGCCTCGGTGTGGTGCTGCGCGAGCAGGACCATGCCGGCGTACGGGCGGTCGGGCGTCGCGGTGTTGGCGGCGACCGGGTCGACCTCGTGGACGACCCGACTGCCTTCGTACGTGCGGAGCTTGGGGTTCAGCAGGCTGCGGGCGAGGATCCCGTCGGCGGCGCCGAGGTCGTCGAGCACCTCCAGCGTCCTCGGGTTGACCCCCTTGCCGCGCACGCCGCGGTCGCGGAAGTCCGGGTCGCGTTCGACGATCCGGCAGTCGACGCCCGCGCGGGCCAGGCCGACGGCGAGCGCGAGGCCCACCGGTCCGGCGCCGACGACGAGGACGTCGGTGGTTTCGACCTGTGTTTCGGAGCCAGGCATGGCGGTCTCCCTCGGGTACGGGCCCATAAGATACGGCGCGTTTCTTGCTTCCGACTGTAGACTGGCCCCCATAAGAAACGCAACGTATCTACGGGATCCGGTGATGGGCAGAGCAGCGGTGGGCGGGGTGGAAGTCGGCCGGGCGTCACGCCGGCGGGGCGACGAGCTTGAGCGCGCGATCCTCGACGCGGTGTGGGCGGAACTGGCCGAGCACGGCTACGACCGGCTCACCATGGACGGCGTCGCCGCGCGCGCCCGGACCAGCAAGCCGGTCCTCTACCGCCGGTGGCCCAATCGGCCCGCCCTCGTCATCGCCGCGCTCGGCCGCAACGCCCCCGACTTCCAGGAACCGCCGGACACCGGCGAGTTGAGGGCCGACCTGGCCGCCTTCCTGCTCAGCCTGCTGCACCGCTTCGACGACCTGCCCACGGACGCCGTTCACGGCTTCCTCATCGACCTGATGCGCGACCCCGAGCTGCGCGCGCGGTTCCGCGCCGGGCTGACGGCCTTCGGGGCGGTGGACGCGCTGGAGGCGATGATGCGCCGCGCCGCCGACCGCGGGCAGATCAACGCCGCGCGCATCAACCCGCGCACGGCCTCCCTCCCGCTCGACCTCCTGCGCGACGCGTTCCTCCTGGGCGGCGGCGTGCCGTCGGATCAGGTCGTCGACGAGATCCTCGACGACGTCGTCCTACCCCTGCTCAAGGCGCCGTAGCGCGCGGGGAGTTCAACGGGGGAGGGCTCAACCCGCCCGCAGGGCCGCGAGTTCGACGGCGTGGTCCTGCCAGGCGTACAGCCGGTCGCCGACCAGGGCCGCGTCGTAGCTGCCGCAGCTCGCCGTCGCCTTGGCGCGCGTGTCGCCGGGGAACCAGGCCGCCGTCAGGTTGACGCCGCCGCGCGGTTCGCCCGGGGTGCAGCCCTCGGGCAGCCGGCCGTCGGGGACGGTGGCGGCCAGCAGACGGTCGTAACCCGTGGTGGACATACGGTAGTTGACGGTCGTCGCGCTGTCGGGGAGCCAGGCCGGCATCGACGTGCGGTCGGCCTTCGCCTTGGCGCCGGTGGCGTAGGCGGACTCCTCGACGTGCCGGCCCTCCCGCAGGCCGTTCAGGGTCGGGACGGCGAAGGCGGCGAGTGCGCCGAGTCCGATCAGGGCCGCCGCGCCGCCGATCACCGCGTTTCGTCGGATGGCCATGGGTCACGCTCCTGGGTGTGGGGGCCGGTGTTGGCCTCTCCATCCTCGGTGGCGCGCCGGACGGCGTCCGTGCACCTCAGGTGCCGGACCGGCTCCCACCGTGGTCGTACGGAAGGGTGCGGGACCCCTGGGGGAAAGGGCGGGGGATGTCGGGGTTCCGGCCCCGGGCCGCTCGTTGTTTGGCATCATCCCGAGGGGGAGCAGGGGGTGGCGAGGACGGTGGGGGACGTGAGGGACGCACGGCCGCGGCGCGCATGGCGGACGGCCCTCGTGGTGCTGGCGCGCGGGGTGCTCCTCGTGATCGGCCTGTGCGCGGTCGGGTTCGGCATCGAGCGGACCGTCGCCGTGAACCAGGACGTGGGCGCGTACACCCGCGCCCCCGTCTGCAGCACCGGCAACCCGCCGGCGGGGTCGGTCTGCGTGCGGCTGGAGAGCGGCCGGGTGACGGACCGGTGGGTGGGCCGCAGCGGGGACTCGACCACCCACAACCTCACGGTGGCGCGCGAGTCGGATCCCGGGGGCAAGGACTACGACGTCGGCGAGGCGTTCTACGACGACGCGGACGTCGGCACGTACGTGCAGCTGAAGGTCTGGCGGGGCGACGTCGCCCAAGTCGAGTACCGGGGCCACAAGTCGGTGTTCCCGCAATTCCGCTTCGGCCTCCTGGCGTTGCTCGCGCTGCTGATCGCCGTGGGCACCGGCCTGGTGGTGGCCGGTCTGCCGGGGATCGACGAGGACGTCCGGTGGCTCGGGGGCGTGGGCCTGGTGCCGTTCTTCTTCGCGGGGTGGGTGTTCGACCTGTTCTTCGGTGCCGTCCACCTGCCGCTCGCCGTGGCGATCGCGCTGATCACCGGCGCCTGGCTGGCCATGACGGCGGGCGCGGTGAAGCTCGCCCACTGAGTCGCCTCGATGCGGCGGTCCGGGGGCCGACGCGTCGTGGTGCGGTGCGGGTGCCGATCGTCAGCCGTCGAGGCGGCCGGCGAGGTCGTAGCCGGCCTCGTCGATCGCGGCGGCGACGGCCTCGTCGGCGAGCGGCGCGGTGGCCTCGACGGTGACGCGGCCGGTGGCGAGGTCCACGGCGACGTCGGTGACGCCGTCGATCTTCTTCAGCTCGGCGGTCACGGACGAGACGCAGTGGCCGCAGGTCATGCCCTGCACCTGGAAGACCGCGCGGCCCGCGACGGCGACGGCGGGGGCCGGGGCGGCCGCGGCGCCGGTGCCGCACGAGCCGCAGCAGGAGGAGGCGGTCGCCCCGGCGGCTGACGGGTCGATGGTGGCGGTGGCCTTGCTCATGGTCTGGCCGGTGTTCATGACGCTCTCTCCTCGGGACTCGGGATGGGCGCCGGGCCGGCGCCGGTCTGTTCGACGCCGCCGAGTTAATACCCCCATGGGGTATCGAGTCAAGACGTTCCCGTGCTCCAGAAATACCCATGGGGGGTATCCGGCGACGTCTTGCGGCAGGTACCCCCCAGGGGTATAAAGGAATCCGGCGCCGCCCCGGCGTCACCGGATACCCCTCCCGGGTACCGATCCCGCAGCGCCACGGACGCGAGGAGCAACGATGAGCACGCAGGCACCCGCCTCCACGGAGGTGGAACTCTCGATCGGCGGCATGACGTGCGCATCGTGCGCCGCGCGGATCGAGAAGAAGCTCAACCGGATGGACGGGGTCTCGGCGAGCGTCAACTACGCCACCGAGAAGGCGAAGGTCAGCTTCGAGGGCACGGTCGAGGTCGCCGACCTGATCGCCACCGTCGAGGCGACCGGCTACACCGCCGCCCTTCCGAAGCCCCCGGCCGTCGTCGGCCCCGCCGCCGGCGAGGACACCGGTGAAGCCGAAGAGCTGGCGCCGCTGCGCCAGCGGCTGATCACCGCGGTGGCGCTGGCCGTCCCGGTGATCGCGATGGCGATGGTGCCGGCCCTGCAGTTCGACAACTGGCAGTGGCTGTCGCTGACCCTCGCCGCCCCGGTGGTCACCTACGCCGCCTGGCCGTTCCACCGGGCCGCGTTCACCAACGCCCGGCACGGCGCCGCGACGATGGACACCCTGGTCTCGCTCGGCACCGGCGCCGCGTTCCTGTGGTCGCTGTGGGCGCTGTTCTTCGGCACGGCCGGCATGCCGGGCATGCGGCACGGGTTCGAGCTGACCATCGGCCGCAGCGACGGCGCGGGCAACATCTACCTGGAGGCGGCGGCCGGCGTCACCGCCTTCATCCTGGCCGGCCGCTACTTCGAGGCCCGCTCGAAGCGGACCGCCGGGGCGGCGCTCAAGGCGCTGCTGGAGCTCGGGGCGAAGGACGTGGCGGTGCTCCGGGCCGGCCGCGAGGTGCGGGTTCCGATCGCCGAACTCGCGGTGGGGGACCGGTTCGTGGTCCGTCCCGGCGAGAAGATCGCCACCGACGGCGTCGTGGTCGAGGGCGCGTCCGCCGTGGACGCGTCGATGCTCACCGGCGAGTCCGTCCCGGTCGAGGTCGCCGCCGGCGACGCCGTCACCGGTGCCACCGTCAACGCGGGCGGCCGGCTCGTCGTCGAGGCGACCAGGGTCGGCGCGGACACCCAGCTCTCCCGCATGGCCAAGCTGGTGGAGGGCGCGCAGAACGGGAAGGCCGCCGCCCAGCGCCTCGCCGACCGGATCTCGGCGGTCTTCGTGCCGGTCGTGATCACCCTCGCGATCGCGACCCTCGGCTACTGGCTCGGCACCGGCGAGGGCTGGACCGCCGCCTTCACCGCCGCCGTCGCCGTGCTGATCATCGCCTGCCCGTGCGCCCTGGGCCTGGCCACCCCGACCGCGCTGCTGGTCGGCACCGGCCGCGGCGCCCAGCTCGGCGTGCTGATCAAGGGCCCGGAGGTGCTGGAGTCCACCCGCAAGGTCGACACCGTCGTCCTCGACAAGACCGGCACCGTCACCACCGGCCGGATGACCCTGCTCGCCGTGCACACCGCCGAGGGCGTCACCGAGGCCGAGGCGCTGCGCCTGGCCGGCGCCCTGGAGCACGCCTCCGAGCACCCGATCGCCCGGGCGATCGCCACCGCCGCCGCGAAGGCGGGCGAACTGCCGCCGGTCGAGGGCTTCGAGAACGTCCCCGGCCTCGGCGTCCAGGGCGTCGTCGACGGCCACGCGGTGGTCGCCGGCCGGGAGGCGCTGCTGAACGAGTGGGCCCAGTACCTGCCCGAGGGCCTCGCCGCGGCCAAGCGGACCGCCGAGGCGGCCGGGCGGACGGTGATCGCGGTCGGCTGGGACGGCGAGGCCCGGGCCGTCCTGGAGGTGGCCGACGCGGTCAAGCCGACCAGCGCGGCCGCCATCGCCGAACTGCGCCGCCTGGGCCTGACCCCGGTGCTGCTCACCGGTGACAACCGGGCGGTGGCCGAGGCCGTCGCCGCCGAGGTCGGGATCGCGCCGGAGCACGTGATCGCCGAGGTCATGCCGCAGGACAAGGTGGACACCGTCAAGCGCCTCCAGGCCGAGGGCAAGGTCGTCGCGATGGTCGGCGACGGCGTCAACGACGCGGCCGCGCTGGCCCGGGCCGACCTGGGCCTGGCGATGGGCACCGGCACCGACGCCGCCATCGAGGCCGGCGACCTGACCCTGGTCCGCGGGGACCTGATGGCCGCCGCCGACGCGATCCGGCTCTCCCGCCGGACCCTGGCGACGATCAAGGGCAACCTGTTCTGGGCCTTCGGCTACAACGTCGCCGCCCTGCCGCTCGCGGCGGCCGGGATGCTCAACCCGATGATCGCGGGCGCCGCGATGGCCTTCTCCTCGGTCTTCGTGGTCGGCAACAGCCTCCGGCTCCGCCGCTTCCGCTGATCCGCGCGACCGCTTGTGGCAAGGGCCCCGGAACCTCCTGGTTCCGGGGCCCTTTGGCAGGGCCGGACCGTCCCGGTACGACCGGCTGCCGGTCACGCAAGGTAGCCACCCTCCGGGAGCCCCCGGCTGACGATCCGTCGTACACCCTCGCTCTGACCTGCGCTTGAAGGCCGGTTTGCCCGGCCTTGGCGGTTTGTCCACCGAAGCGCGACCCGGACGAGACCGGGTCGAGATGTGACGCTCCGAAACTTGTTAGGCAAGCCTTCCCTGCCCTAGGTTCTCGTGCCGTCAGGCCACCGCAGCCAGCGTCCCGACGGCCCGAACCGGGCCGTGGAGGCGTGCGTACGGCCGAAACCCCCGCCACCTCGGAGGAGCCCTCACCATGCCCGGAACCGTCCGGCCCCTCGCGGCCCTGTCCCTCGTCGCCGCCTGCGCCCTCGCCCTCACGGCGTGCGGCAGCTCCGGCTCCAGTGGCTCCGACGGCTCTCCCGCTCCCTCCGGCACGGCCCTCGCGGGCCAGACCGTCACCCTCTACAGCGGTCAGCACGAGCAGACCGTCAAGGCGCTGACCGACGACTTCACCAAGCGCACCGGGATCAAGGTCGAGCTGCGCTCCGGCGACGAGGCCGAGCTCGCCAACCAGATCCTCCAGGAGGGCACCGCCTCCCCGGCCGACGTCTTCTACGCCGAGAACCCGCCCGCCCTGACCGTCCTCGACGACAAGGGCCTGCTCGCCCCGGTCGCCGCCGACACCCTCAAGGCGGTCCCGGCCACGGACAGCTCGCCGAAGGGCGACTGGGTCGGCATCTCGGCCCGCACCTCCGCCTTCCTCACCGCCACCGGCAAGGGCGCCGACACCGCGCCGCCCGCCTCCGTCCTGGACCTCGCCAAGCCCGAGTGGAAGGGCCGGCTCGGCATCGCCCCCAGCGAGACCGACTTCGCCCCCGTCGTCACCCAGGTCCTCAAGGCCAAGGGCGAGGACGCCGCCAAGCAGTGGCTCAAGGGCCTCAAGGACAACGCCAAGGTCTACGACAGCAACGAGACCCTGTCCGCCGCGATCAACAGCGGCGAGGTCGAGGGCGGCGTCATCGACCACTACTACTTCTACCGGATGCGCGACGAGAAGGGCGCGGGCGGCACCCACAGCACCCTGCACTACTTCCCCAAGGGCGACCCGGGCTCCCTCGTCGACGTCTCCGGCGCCGCCGTGCTGAAGAGCGGCAAGCACCAGGCCGCCGCCCAGGCCCTCCTCGCCTACCTCGCGAGCGCCCCGGCCCAGACCGTCATCGCGAACTCCGCGAGCTACGAGTACCCGCTCGTCACCGGCGTCCAGGGCAAGCCCGACCTGCCCGCCCTGGACGGCATCGGCACCGTCGCCGACCCGGCCCAGCTCGGCGACGGCAAGCAGGCGCTGTCGCTGCTCCAGGACGCCGGTCTGCTCCAGTGACCGCACCCGTCCGTGCCGACGGCCCGTCCCCGCTCCGGCGGTGGCGGGCCACCGGCCTGTCCGCGTCCGCGCGGTGGCGGGCCGCCGGCCTGCTCGCGCCCGTCGCGGTGGCCGTCGTCGCCGTCGTCGCCTCGCCGCTCGGCTTCGTCGTCGCCCAGGCCGCGCAGGGCGGGTGGGACCAGGCCCGGCGCCTCCTCGGCCGCCCGCTGATCGCGACCCTGCTGTGGCACACCGTCACCCTGGCCGCCGCCGTCACCTTCCTCACCGCCGTCCTCGGCTTCGGCGCCGCCTACCTGGTCGAACGCACCACCCTGCCCGGCCGCCGCGCCTGGACCGTCGCGCTCGCCCTGCCGCTCGCCGTGCCGGAGTTCGTCCGCGGCTACTCCTGGGTCTCGCTGTTCCGCTCCGTGCACGGCTACTGGGGCGCGGTGCTCGTGATGACCTGCTCGCTCTACCCGCTCGTGTTCCTGCCCGTGGCGGCGGCCCTGCGGCACGGCGACGCCGCCGCCGAGGAGGTCTCCCGCTCGCTCGGCCGCGGCCGCCTCGCCACCCTGTGGCGCGTCACCCTCCCGCTCACCCGGCCCGCCCTGGCCGGCGGCGTCCTGCTCGTCTCGCTCTACCTGCTCGGCGAGTACGGCGCGTTCGCGATGCTGCGCTACACCACCTTCGCCACCGCCGTCTTCACCCAGTACAAGCTCGGCTTCGACGCCGCCTCCGCCTCCCTGCTCACCCTCGTGCTGGTGGCGCTCGCGCTGCTGCTCGTCGGCCTGGAGGCCTGGGCCGGACGGAACGCCCGCGTCACCCGGCACGGCGCCGTCGCCCGCACCGCGCGGCCCGTGCGCCTCGGCCGGTGGACGGCGCCGGCGCTGGCCGGCCTCACGGCGCTCGTCGGGGTCGCGCTCGGCGTGCCGGTGTACGCGCTCGGGTACTGGCTGGTGAAGGGCAGTTCGACGACCCTGCCCTCCGCGTCGGTCGTCGGCGCGACCCTCGCCACCCTCGGGTACGCGCTCGGCGCCGCCCTCGTCGCCACCGCGGCGGCGGTCCCCGTCGCCCTGTACGCGTGGCGGCGCGGCAGCAGGCCCGCGCTGCTCGTGGAGCGCGCCGCCTACCTCACCCGGGCGCTGCCCGGCATCGCGGTCGCCCTGTCGGTCGTGTTCTTCGCCGTCCGCTACGCCCAACCCCTGTACCAGCAGCCGCCGATGCTCGTCGCCGGGTACGTCGTGCTGTTCTTCCCGCTCGCCCTCACCGCCGTCCGCGCCGCCCTCGCCCAGGTGCCGCCCGGCGTCGAGGAGGCCGCCCGCTCGCTCGGCACCCGGCCGCTCGCCGTGCTCGCACGCGTCACCCTGCCGCTCGTCCTGCCCGGACTCGGAACGGCCGTCGCGATGGTCGGCCTCACCGCCTCCACCGAGCTGACCGCGACCCTGCTGCTGCGTCCCACCGGCACCCAGACCCTGGCCACCCAGTTCTGGGTGTACACCAGCGGACTCGCGTACGGGGCCGCGGCGCCGTACGCGGCCCTCATGGTCGCGCTGTCCGTCCCGTCCGTGCTCCTGCTGACCCACCGCACCCTCGGCCGCCCAGGGAAGAACTCATGACCGGACTGTCCGTCGTCGATCTGCACGCCACCCACGGGCGCAGCCCGGTCCTCTCCGGCATCGACCTGAGCGTGGAGGAGGGCGCCCTCGCCTGCATCCTCGGGCCGTCCGGCTGCGGCAAGTCGACCCTGCTGCGGGTCGTGGCCGGCTTCCACCCGGCCGCCTCGGGCAGCGTCGTGCTGCACGGGCGGACGCTGGACGACGGGCGGAGCCGGGTCGCCGCCGAGCGCCGCAACATCGGCCTCGTCCCGCAGGACGGCGCGCTGTTCCCACACCTCACGGTGGCCGGGAACATCGGGTTCGGCCTGCCGCGAGCGGAGCGCCGCTCCCGCGTGGCCGAGTTGCTCGACCTGATCGGCCTCGCAGGCCTGGGCGACCGCCGCCCGCACCAGCTCTCCGGCGGGCAGCAGCAGCGCGTCGCCCTTGCCCGGGCACTGGCTCCTCGTCCTCAACTCCTGCTGCTGGACGAACCGTTCGCGGCCCTCGATGCCGCGCTGCGGGCCGAGTTGCGGCGCGAGGTTGCCTCGACCCTGCGGAAGGCCGGGACGACGGCGATCCTGGTCACCCACGACCAGGACGAGGCATTGGCCTTCGCCGACACCATCGCGGTGCTGCGCGAGGGCCGCATCGCCCAGGCTGGCACGCCGGACGTGTTGTACCACCGCCCGGCCGACGCCGCCGTGGCGCGCGTGCTGGGCGAGGCCAACCTGGTGCCGGCCACCCGCACCCCGTTCGGGGCCCTGGCCCTGGCGGAGCCCGCCTCCGTCACCTCTGGGACGCTGGCCCTGGTGCGCCCCCATCAACTCCGCCTGAGCGCCGAGGCTTCCCCCGACTCCGTCCGCGCCCACGTGGTGACGTCCGACTTCCGCGGCCACGACCACCGGATCGAACTCCGCCCCGAATCCGAAACCCTCCCGCCCACGTTGATCGCCTACACCCCCCACCCCTGGCCCCAGGGCGAGGCCTACGTCACCGTCGAGGGCCCGGCCCACGCCCTCCCGGACCAGGCCTGACGAGCCGGACGGCCGCTTCCGGCAGTGGAGTTGACGGACCGAGGGGTCGTGGCGGCGTTCGCCGCGGGCCGGTTGTCGGTGGGGCGTGGTACTCCTGTGGCATGGCGGTCAATGGGGCCGAGGCCGCGTTCGCGTCGGGGCGGGCGGCGCTCGGGGGCGGTGACGGCGGGGAGGTGGAGCGGTGCTTCGAACTGGCCGTCCGGCTGGGCGGTCCGGTGTACCTGTGGCGTGCGGCCGGTGCCTTCAACGACGCGTTCGACGGACGGGCGGCGGACTGGCAGCGCCGGGCCGTCGCGTCGCTGAGCGTGCCGGACGGGATCGTGGTCGACCCCGACACCCTGCCGATCGTCGTGTCGCAGGGGTATCCGGTCGACCAGGTGTGGCGGCTCGCCGTCCGGCACGGGGACGGCCCCCGGACGCTGGCCGCGCTCACGGCCGCTCGGGAGCGCCTGTACCGGGTCACCGAGGACGGGAGGGAGCTCGGTGAAGCCGAGTTCCGGGAGTTCTGCCAGGCTCCCGACTGCTACACGCCCAACGGCGTGACGCTGCGGCCGGATTCGCTCGAACTCTCCCTGAACTGCAAGGACGCCGTCATGCCGCTGATGGCCGCAGCCGTGCTCCGGGTCGTGGTCGAGGAGCTGACGGCCCACGGCGTCGGGACGGCCGGGCTATTCACGCCGCCGGCGGCCCGCAGGAGTCACTGGGGCGGCAGCGCCACCGCCTGCCAGCGGTAGGCCGTGTCCTCCTGCCAGCACTGCAGCTCGCCCTCGACCACGGCCGCCAGGCACAGCCGCCAGTCGTCCCCGACGGCCAGTGCGACGCGGGTCGCCGGGCGCAGGGTGGGGCGCCACCAGCGCGGGTGGCGGGCCGGGGTGGCCGTGCGCAGGCGGACGCCGCCCTCGCCGGCCAGGGCGAGCGTCGGCCCGCCGCGGTGGCCGGCCAGGGCGAGGGCGTGAGCGGGCTCGCCGTCGCCGACCTCGGGGGCGTGGCCGGCGGCGCCGAGGGTGTGCAGCTGGACGGAGCCGTCGGCGCGCAGCGTGGCGGCCTGCGGTCCCGCCGACGTGCGGGCGAGGGCGGCGGCGCGGAGTGGTCCGGACGGGCCGAGCGGCGTGGGGGCGGTGCCGGTGCCGGTGCGCCACCACAGGGCGCGGTCCCGGTGCTCGACGAGGACGAGCCACGCGCCGGGCCGCTCCTCGACGGCGGCGAGGACCCGGTCGGCGGGGCAGTCGGGCAGTTCGCGGCCGGTGAGGGTGCGCCCGGGGGCCCAGCGGAAGGACTGCAGCGCGCCGCCGGCGGCCGTCCAGACGGTCAGTTCGCCGGTGGCGTCGACGCCGCCCGCGAGGCCGGTGACGCCGCGCGCGGCCTCCCACCAGCCCGTCGTGGTGCCGACCCACAGGGTGCCGGTGCCGTCCTCGGCGCACAGGACGAGTTCACTGCGGAGCCCGGCCCGTCCGCACACCAACTCCCGTACGGCTTCCGGCCCCTGCCCGGGCGGAAGCCCTTGTGCGCCCGCCAGCAGGACGCCTCCGTCCGCCCGCGCGGCGGCGACCAGCGGGGTGCCGGCCGAACCCGGCAGCACGGCCAGGCCGGTCGTGCGGGGCCGCGGCCGGTGCGCGCGCAGCAGTTCGCGTCCGCGGGCGGCCCAGGGGCCGAGCGGGGCGGGGCGCCGGTCGGGGTCGCGGGCGAGCGGTTCGCAGGCCCAGTCGGCGAGTTCCTCGCCGTAGCCGGCGGCGAGGAGTTCGGCGCGGGCCTGTTCGACGGCCAGCCGGTGGTCGAGGCGGCCGTGGTCGGGCAGCAGGAGGGCGCGGGCCAGGGTGCCGACGGCGAACAGGTCCTTGGCGGTGGTCGGGAACCCGCCGACCTGCTCGGCCTCGGGCGGCACGTGCCCCGGGGTGAACACGGCGACGGTGAGGGTGTGGTCGAGCGGGGCGAGGAAGGTGAGGTCGATGAGCTTGACCTGGCCGGCCGCGTCGACGAGGACGTTGGCGGGGGAGATGTCGCGGTGCACCCAGCGCTTGCGGTGCAACTCGTCGACGATGCGGCACAGCCGCGCGAGCACCTCGGCCGCCGCCGAGGGCCCGGCGCGGTTCGCACCGGCCCAGGTGTGCAGCGGGACGCCGTCGACCCAGGGGGAGATCTGGTAGGCGAGCAGCCCGCTGGTGGGCGCGGAGCCGGGCCGGTGCGGGGAGGGGCCGAGGAGGAAGCTCGGTACGACGAGGTCGGTGATGCCGAGGCGGTGGGCGTTGTGCGAGACGTCGTCCCAGCGGCCGAGCCAGCGGCGGACCTCGGACGGGTCCCGTTCGAGCATGATCTTGGCGGCGACGAGCTCCTTGCGCCCGTTGTGGCCGGTACGAACGGCCCGCCACACCTCGGCCTCCCCGCCCCGGTGGTGGAATTCGAGGAGCTCGTACTGCTCGGGGTCGAACTCCGGCCCGAACCGGAGCCCGGGCACCCAACGCGACTCGGACACGCCACCCCCGTTTGCTGCCTGACGCCGGGCCACCGACGGCGGCCCGGCTGTTCGCGGTGCCCAGGATAGTGCTCGTTCCTGTTCGGCGGCCCCGCCGAGGGCCTATCCTGATGCTCGCCGAGCAACATCATGAAATAGCGTCAACTCATGATCGAACATGCCTATTTGATCATGATGGGGGCGGTCGGGGAGCACAGGGGGACGGTGCATGGCGCAGCTCGCGGTGGTGCTGATCGTGGTGGCACTGGCCGCTGTGGCGGGCGTCCTGGTGGTCCGCCGCCGGCGGGCGCTCGACCCGCAGGCGGTGGCGAAGGCCCTGGCCGGGGCGGCCGAGCGGCTCGCGGCCGGCAAGGCGCAGCAGGCCAGGCGGCGTTACGCGAAGCTGGCCGGCCGGCTCGCCGGGGCGCCCGGGGCGCTCTCGGAGCAGCGCGGCCTCGCCCTGCTCGGCCAGGCCGAGGCCACGGTCGCCATCGGTGACCCGCAGGCCGCCCTGGCCCTGCACCACGAGGCGTTCCCGCTGCTCGCCGACCCGGCCCGGCAATTGCCCCGGTGGAGCCTGCAACGCCTCGCCGAGGAGCGGATGTCGGCTGCGGCCGGCTCCCTCGCGCCGGTGCTCGCCTTCCTGCGGGCGACGGCCGGCGGCGCCGAGCCGGGCGCCGAGGCCCAGGCGGCGGCCCGGGCCCTGGACTGGCTCCAGCGCCTGTGCCACGACGGCCCGCCCGAGCAGCGCGACGGCGCCACCGCGGAGGTCCTCGCCGCCCTGCCGGGCCGGGACTGGCCAGTGCTGGCCCGGGCGGCCGTCCTGCGCGGCACCGAGCGCGCCGAGGAGGCCGAGGCCCTGCTCGCGTCGGCCGCGCCCGGTGGTGGCGGTGAACTGTGGTTCCGCTGGGGCGCGCAGCTCCTCGCCCTGCACCGGGACGCCCCCGCCGTCGCCGCCTTCGACGAGGCGCTGCGGCGCGCGCCGGGCGAGGCCTACCGGTGGTCCCGCGGACCCGCCCTGCGCGCCGAGAGCCTGCTGTTCCGCGGCCTGGCCCGCCAGCGGCTCGGTGAGACCGAGGCCGCCTGGGGCGACTTCCAGGCCGCCGCCGGCGAGGCCTCGTGGGACCCCCGCCCCCGCTACGCGCTCGGCCGCCTCGCGCTGCTGCTCGGCGCCGACGACCAGGCCGAGGAGCAGTTCACCGCCGCGCTCGCCGCCCAACCCGCCTTCGCCCCGGCCAGGTTCGGCCTGGCCCTGGTCCACGAGCGGGCCGACCGCGCCGCGGAGGCCGCCGCCGACTACCGCGCCGGTCTTGAGCTGGACTCCGGCTGGCGCCCGGCCCGCGTCCGGCTCGGCGCCGCCCTGCTCGCCGCCGGACGGACCGCCGAGGCCGAGCCGCTGCTGCGCGCCGAGGCGGGCGACGACTCCCGGTGGGGGCGGATCGCCGCGTTCCACCACGGCCTCGCCGGCGTCCGCTCCGGCGACCTGACGAGCGCGCTGACCGCCTTCGAGTGGCTGCGCGACGGCGACCTGCGCACGTGGCTGGCCGTCGTCCGCGACCGGCTGGCCCGGCGGAGCCTGGCCACCGACCCCACCGCGGCGCGCGAGCTGTGGCAGCGGGCCGCCGACGACGACCCGCACGCGCCCGGCTACCGGCCCGCCCTGCGCGAGGCCGCGCTGCGCGAGGCGGCCCACCTGCTCGTCACGGGCCGCGACCGCCCCGAGGCGCGGACGCGCGCGGCCGAGGCGCTCGCCCTCGCGGACGGCCTCCCGGGCGCGGTCGGTGCCCGGCAGGGACGGCTGCGGGCCGCGCTCGCCCTGGCCGGGGGCGCGACGGAGACCCTGCCAGGCCTGATCGACGCCCACGCGGGCCCGCGCGACCGCTACCACCTGGCCGCCGCGGCGCTCCTGGCCGGCCGCCCGGTGCAGACGGTCGCCCTGCTCGCACCGCTGGACGCCGACCCGGCGGGCGACCCGGCCGTCGCCCGCCTGCGCGCGGCCCTCGCGGAGCGCGCCGGGAACTGGGCGACGGCGCTGGAGTGGCACCGGCACTTCCTGTCGGCGCCTGCGCCGCGCGTCGTTGTGCCCGCCGCCGGTTCGGGTGCGGTCCCGCCGCCGCGGGCGGTTCCGGGGGCGGCCGCGCCCGGTGCCGTTCCTGCGGTGCCGTCCGTCGGGTGCGCGATCTGCGGGCGTCGGGCGTCCGGTGTGTGCGGCGGCTGCGGGCGCGAGACGTGCGACGCGCACTTCGACCGCGCGGGCGAGGCGGGCGAGGCGCGCGGTACGGCGGGCGTGCCGCGCTGCGTCGGGTGCACCGGTGCGGCGGCGGACGGCGCCACGGCGGCTGTGCGCCCGGGCGCCGCTCCGGGCGTGGTCCCGGCCGTGCACGTCGTGGGCCCGGTGGCCGGCGGGCCGGTGAACCCGTACGTCACGGGACCGGTCGGGGCCGACGGCCCGACGCAGGGTGCTGCGCCGAACCCGTACGCGACGGGCCCGGTGACCGGCGGGCCGGTGAACCCGTACGTCACCGGACCGGTCGGGGCCGACGGCCCGACGCAGGGTGCTGCGCCGAACCCGTACGCCACCGGCCCGGTGGCGGGCGGTCCGGCCGCCCCTGCGCCTGCACCCGCGTCCGAACCGGTCCCCGCCCCGCCCGCCGACTGCCCCGTCTGCGAGGCCCCCGCCACCGGCTCGTGCGGCGGCTGCGGCCGGGAGGCGTGCGACGCGCACCTCTACCGGCCCGCCGACGCCGCCTCCCCGCGCTGCGTCCGCTGCGCCGGCCCCGCCCTGCGGGCCGTCCTGGACTGCGCGCGCCGCGCCGGTGTGCCCGAGCAGGCCGAGCCGGTGCTCGCCGCCTGGGCCGACGCGTTCGGCGACGGCGCCCCCGCCGCGCCCGTCCGGCTCGACCTCGCCCTGCTGCGTGCCGAACTCGGGCGGCTGGACGAGGCGTTGGCCGAGCTGCCGGAGGCGGCCGCCCGGGAGCGCGCCGCCGTGCTGGTCCGCCGCGCGGCGGGCCGCCTCGACGCGGGCGAGCCCGGTGCGGCCGCCGGTGACCTCCGCGAGGTCCTGCGGCTGTCGCCGGGCCACCCGCAGGCCGCCGCCACCCTCGGCATGCTGGCCGAGCACGAGGCCCATCGGCACGCCTTGGAGGGCCGTCGCTGGGAGGCCTGGAACGCCTACCACGCGCTGCTGCTCGCCGACCCGACCGACGCCCGCCTGCTGCACGCCCTCGGCCTCGCCGGGTACCGCCTGGCGACCGCGCCCGGTCCGGAGGGCGGGACCGCCGATCCGCAGGTCTGGCGCTGGACGATCGGCTGCCTGGCCGCCGCCCTGCACCTGCCCGCCCTGTGGGCCGAGTCCGCCCGGATCACCGGCCGCCCGGCCGAACCGGCGCGCGTCGCCGCCGCGCGCGCCGCGCTCGTCGAACGGCTGCGCGTCGACCTGCGCGCGCTCGACGAGGCCGAGGGCCGCACCGGCGAGGACGCGGCGAGCTGGACGCTCCGCCTCGCCATGGAGTCGCACTGCGCCGAGGCCTTCGTCCAGGCCGGCCTGACGGTCCGTCGGCCCGGACGGGCCACGGCCGGCCACCTCGCGCACGGTCCGACGCTGACCGGACTCCTCCGCTCGGCACCGGAACTCCCCTGGTGGGGCGAGCAGTTCGACCGGGCCGTACAGGGCTGGAAGCGCGCGTCCCGCCCCGAGCCGCATCCGCTCGACCAGGCGCTCGACCTGTTCGGACCCCTCGGCCCGCAGCGCTACCTCCTGATCCAGGGCTTCCAGTCCGCCGCCGTCGAGGCGCTGGACGCCGTACCGGAGGCGCAGCGCGACGACGCCTGGCGCGGCCTGCTGGTGGCGACCCTGGTCGACGAGGCCCGCGGGCACCACCGCAACCAGAACTGGCGCGAGGCCCTCGACTGCCTCACCCGCGCCCACGCCGTCCCCGGGGCCGCACTGCCCTCCGACGCGCCCGGCATCGCCGCCGAGTCCGGTCTGCGCGCGGCCCGCGCCCTGCTCAAGAGCAGCGACGACGACCAGCAGGGCGCGGCCGAACTCCTCGAACGCGCCCTGGCGCTGGCCCCCGACCACGCCGACGTGCGCAGCGACCTCGGCGCCACCTACGCCCAGTGGGCCCGGAAGATCAACAACGAGACCAAGGACTACCCCCGCGCCCTCACCCTGCTGCGCAAGAGCCTCACCCTCAACCCCGGCGACCAGACCGCCCGGCAGTTCCTCGCCGCCGCGCTCGGCAACC
Organism: Kitasatospora sp. NPDC059722; assembly: GCF_042733235.1. Taxonomy (NCBI): domain Bacteria; kingdom Bacillati; phylum Actinomycetota; class Actinomycetes; order Kitasatosporales; family Streptomycetaceae; genus Kitasatospora; species Kitasatospora sp. NPDC059722. The sequence continues at coordinate 116,548 of NZ_JBHWGD010000002.1, read as the reverse complement.
GGGCCAACCAGCTCACCCAGCCCGACGCCCCGGTCCGCCAGCTGGAAGAGGCCGTGGAGCTGTGGCGCGAGCTGATCGACCTCAACCCCGACCCGGACCACCGGCTCGGCCTCGCCTTCGCGCTGCGCCGCCTCGCGCTCACCGCGGCGCTGGCCGGCCGCAGCACGGTGGCGGTGTCCCGGATGACCGAAGCCCTGCGCGCCGACCCGGAGTTCACCGGCCGGGCCGAGACGGAGGCCCCGCGCCGGGTCGCCGTCATGCTGGCCAACCACATGCTGGACAACCTCCAGGACCGCCCCTTCGCCGAGCGCTCCGCGATGCTGCGCAAGGCGATGGAGTACGACGGCCAGGCCGCCGACGTCCGCAAGCTGGCCGTCAGCGTGTGGCGCAGCGAGGCCGTCGAGCAGTACGAGGCGAGGCGCTACCCCGGGGCCGTCCGGCTGCTGGAGGAGGCGCTGGGGCTGTCCGGCTCGGCGGAGGACACGGCGAAGCTGCACACCGAGCTCGGGATCGTCCTCAGTGCCCACGCCGTGGCCAGGGCCAACGCCCGCGCCTACCGGGAGGCCCGGCAGCTGATCAAGCAGGCCGTCGAGCACAACCCGCAGGACGCGGAACTGCGCGCCCTCCAGCGCAAGATCAACTCGCTGTACTGACCCGGCCGTCGTCCACACCGCGGTCCCGGGCCGCGGCCGAAGGAGAGCAACCCGCGCCATGCCACTGGAAGAACCGTCGCCGTACGAGATCCTGGGCGTCCCGCCGACCGCCAGTGCGCGCGAGATCCTCCTCGCCGTCGGCCCGGCGACGAAGTCCGGTCGCCACACCCGCCAGCAGGTCCAGGAGGCCGCCGCCCTGCTGCGCAACCCGGACAAGCGCCTGGAGCTGGACCTCCAGCAGCCCCTCCCGCCGGAGCCGGTCGACCGCGCCGCCGGGCTGCTGGCGCCGGCCCTCGCCGACCCGCTGCTCGTCGTCGAGCGGCCCCAGCCGCCGCCTGCTGCCTCCTTCCTGGCGCTCCACCGGGCCGAGCTGGCCGCCGACTTCGCCGAGCCCGCCCCGCCGGGCACCGCCCCCGAACCGCCCGTCCCCGCCCGCTTCGCCGCCGACCTGTCCGTGCTGCCGCAGATCGAGGTCCCCGAATGACCACCCACCACGCCCCGAGCCCCGAACCGTCCGCCCCGTCGCCGACGTCGGACCAGGCGCCGGACCAGGCATCGGACCAGGCACCGGCCCCGGCCGCCCTGCCCGGGCGGCTGCCGGCGCCGCTGCCGGTGCCCGAGCGCGCCCGGGCGCTCGACCTCGGGCAGAGCTTCACTCAACTGCTGTTCCGCGCCTCGATGCTGACGCGCAAGCGCGAGGAGGAGGCGCAGGCCGCCCGGGCCGCGCAGCAGGAACTGCTCGGCGCGCTCGTCGAGGTGGACGACGCGCTCGCCTCGCTCGGCCTCGACCCGGAGCTCGTCCACCTCGGGCGGGGCGCCGGGATCGAGGCGACCAGGCGGCGCCTGCTGGGACGGCTGGCCAGGGCCGGGGTGCGGCCGATGCGGCTCGAAGGGCTGACCGCGGACCCGGTGCTGGCCGAGATCGTCGGCACCGAGCCGCGGCCGGGGGTGGCGCCGGAGACGGTCGTGCAGACGGTCGTCACCGGGTTCTTCTGGGGGGACGAGGTGCTGCGCCGGGCCCAGGTCGTGGTCGCGGCGCCGGTGTCCGAGCCGGAGCCGGAGCCGGAGCCGGAGTCCGTGTACGTGCTCGGCGCCGGGTACGTGGAGGCGGTGCTCACCCCGGAGCCGAAGCCCGAGGAGGCCGTCGAGCCCGAGCGCGTCGTCGAGCCCGTCGACCCCGTCGACCCCGGCCCCGGCCCCGCCGCGTCGGCGGGCCCCGGCCGCCCGAAGACGCCGCCCACCAGGCCCCGGCGGGCCCGCACGGGCTCCGGTACGCGCCGCAAGCGGAAAAAGAACTAGAGGGGGACACCATGTACCGCACACTCGGCATCGACCTGGGCACCACCAACTCGGTGGTGGCCCACCTGCGCCGGGGCGAGCCGGAGATCGTCTTCAACCGGCAGAACCAGGAGGCCACGCCCTCCGTCGTCGGCACCGGCCGCAAGGGCGAGCTGCTGGTCGGCTCCACCGCGCGCAGCCGCACCGCGATCGACGGCGCGAACGTGATCCGCTCGGTCAAGCGCTTCATGGGCCGCAAGTTCAAGGACCCGCAGGTCCAGGCGGCCCTCAAGGAGGTCGACTACAAGGTCACGGCCGGCACCGACGGCGACGTCAACGTCTGGTTCAACGGCCGTTCCTACACCCCGATCGAGATCTCCGCGATCATCCTGCACCGCCTCAAGGAGGACGCCGAGCAGCGCTTCGGCGAGCCGTTCCACCGGGCCGTCATCACCGTCCCGGCGTACTTCGGCGAGCGGCAGGTCGCGGCCACCCAGGAGGCGGGCCGGCTGGCCGGCCTGCACGTGCTGCGGATCATCAACGAGCCGACCGCCGCCGCCCTCGCCTACGGGATCACCTCGGAGGCCGGCGACGAGGGCCGCACCGTCCTGGTCTACGACCTCGGCGGCGGCACCTTCGACATCTCGATCCTGCTGCTGGTGCCCGGCTCGGTCTCGGTGCTCGGCATCGAGGGCGACAACCTGCTCGGCGGCGACGACTTCGACCGGGCGATCACCACCGCGCTGCTCGACGACATCCGCGAGGAGTACGGCTCGGACTACCAGCCCGACCTGCGCGACCGCCCGAAGATCGCCTCCACCGCCGAGACGGTCAAGATCGAGCTCTCCCACCAGGAGTCCTCCGAGGTCATCCTCCCCGGCCTCGGCGCCGGCCAGCTGGTGCTGGAGACGGAGTTCGAGCGCACCCGCTTCGAGGAGCTCATCGAGGGCCACATCGAGCGCACCATCGAGCTGACCCACAAGGCCATCATGCAGGCCAACCTCACCGTCGGGGACATCGACGAGGTCGTGCTGGTCGGCGGCTCCACCGCGATCCCGCTGGTGGCGCGGCGCCTGGGCGAGGTCTTCGGGCCGCGCCGGATCCGGCGCGGCGTCAACCCGATGCAGTGCGTCGCGCTCGGCGCGGCCGTGCAGTCCGCGCTGGTCGGCGAGGTCGAGTGCCCCGAGTGCCGGGCGCCCGGCGACCTCTCCGCCTCGGCCTGCGCCAACTGCGCCACCTCGCTGCTCGGCGGCCCCCGGGTGTCCTGCCCCACCTGTCACGTCCCGGTCGACGCCGAGGCCGCCGCCTGCCCCAAGTGCAGCCAGGCGCTGGACGGTTCGGGCGCCGTGACGCCCCCGTCCCAGGCGCCCACCGTCGCCCACAGCGACAACTGCCCGCGCTGCGGCACCCCGGCCGCCCCCGGCGTCACCGCCTGCGAACTGTGCGGCGAGCCGCTCAACTCGGCCGCCCCCGGGCAGACCAGGGTCGCCTCCAGCGCCGCCGAGGACGTCGGCCTGCGCTGCGCCTCCTGCGGGGTGGTCAACCGGCCCGGGAGCGAAGTCTGCACGGGATGCGGCGAGTTGATGCAGGTCACCAACCCGTTCGACATCACCCCGAAGAACCTCGGCATCGAGCTCAACGACGGCCGGCTCGCCGTCATCATCCCCAAGAACACCAGCTACCCGACCAGTTCGCCGGTCAGCCGGGAATTCGTCGTCTCCGGCAGCGGCCGCCAGCGCCTCGAAGTCGCCGTCTACGAGGGCGAACACGAGATCGCCCAGCAGAACGAGCTGATCGGCCACCTCACCCTGCGCCTGCCCGCCGGCCTCGGCGGCCGCACCCCCGTGGCGGTCTCCTTCGGCCTCGACCGGGACCGCACCATCACCCTGTCGGTGCGCATCCAGGGCGGCGGCGAGAAGACCGTCAAACTCGAACGGGTCACCCTCGACCCCGAGTTGAAGGTCCAGGTGGAGGAGCAGCAGCGGCAGATCGAGACCTTCACCGACCGCTGGGGCGGCGAGCTCACCGAGGCCGAACTCCGCGAGGCCCAGCGCCTCATGGACACCCTCGACGACCTCGCGGCCGGCCAGACCCGCGGCCAGTCGGTCGACGAGGCCCTGGAGCGGGCCCAGCGCCAGCTCAAGGCCCAGCGCTGGGTGCGCGGTTCGGAGGCGTACCTGAGCCTGTTCATCCACTACTGCGAGAAGCACCTCGACCCGAGCGACCTCGACCGCCTGCGCTCGGTCGCCGCCGACCTGCGGCTGCGCCGCGAGGCGGCCGACTGGGAGGGCGCGATGCGCGCCGCCCAGCGCGCCGACGAGCTGTGCGACTCGCTCGGCCACACCTTCCGCATGCTCACCATGTGCAACGTCTACGTGAGCCAGAACCTGGTCTCGCCCGGCCTCGCCCAGCAGATCATCGCCGAGCTGCGCGGCCTGGACGCGGCCGTGGAGTCCGCCAACATGGAGGCCGCCAACCGGCACAACTCCGCGCTCCTGGTGCTGTACGCCCAGGCGCAGCGGGAGCTGGGCAACGACCCGACGCCGGAGTCGCTCGGCCCGGTGCGCCCCGAGGAGGCCGGTCCCCGATGAACCCCGACGACGCCGTCCCGCCGATCGAGGTGCCCTGCCCGCAGTGCGCCGTCCCGGCGGATCCGGAGAGCCTGCGCTGCCCGTCCTGCCGGGAGGACCTGGTCGCCCTGGTCCGGCTGCGCTACGCGGGCCGGATCGACTACAACGAGGCGCTCGACGCCGTCCGCGGGGGCGACGACCCGACGGCGCGCGTGCTCCTGCGCCGGGCCTTGCGGGCCGAGCCGGGCCTGCACCCGGCCCGGGAGCTGCTGGACGCGGTGGAGGCGCGGCTGGGTCCGTAGCCTGGCCCCATGGACGGCAGGACGGACGACGGGGCGGCGGGCCGGGCCGTCGTCCGTCCTGCCGTCCTGGACCTCCCGCCGACACCGCGCACGGCCGTCGCCTGGCTGCCGCCGCCCGAGCTGTGGCCGGCCGTCCAGGCGATCCGGCTGGTGCACGACCCGCAGGTCCGGCGCTGGCCGCCGCACGTCAACGTGCTCTTCGGATTCGTCCCGGAGAGTGAATTCGCCCGCGCGGTCCCGCTGCTCTCCGCCGCCGTGGCGCGCACCTTGCCGTTCCCGGTCCGCCTGAGCGGGGTGCGCAGCTTCCGGCACCGCGCGTACGCGACCGTCTGGCTCGATCCGGCCGCCGCCGGGTCCGCGCCCTGGGTCCGGCTGTACGCGGACCTCCTGGAGCGCTTCCCGCGCTGCCGCGGCCGCGCCGGCGGCTTCACGCCGCACCTGTCGCTCGGCCGCACGCAGCACCCGAAGGAGCTCGCCGCCGAGTGCGCGGCCCGGCTCGGCAGCTTGTCCGCGCAGGTCGGCGCGCTGACGGTGCTGTCCCGGCGGGGCGACGGGCCGATGCTCCCGCGCGCCTCCGTGGCCCTGGGCAGCGGTGACGTAACGTGGTCGGACGACACGCCGTCGTAGCGAGCAATACCGGCATTTCGGGCACCGGATCGAGTGAGATCGGGGGCGAGTGTGATCGTCACACGGTTTTTCGCCACCCTCACAAGGAGTGACGCAATGCGTATTCGCACCACCCTCGCCGCCACCGCCCTCGCCGCGATGTGCGTCCTGGCCGGGGCCGGCACCGCCGCGGCCGGCGACGCCACCGCCAACGGTGTCGCGTTCGGCTCGCCGGGTGTGCTGTCCGGCAACCAGATCCAGATCCCGGTGAACGTCGAGGCCAACGTCTGTGGCAACTCGATCGGCGTGGTCTCGATCCTGAACCCGGCGTTCGGCAACACCTGCATCAACGCCTGACGACGGCCCTGGGCCGTCCGCCGACTCCGGCGGGCGGCCCTTCGCCGTGTCCGGGCCGGGGCCGTACCCCCGTTCGGGGGTGGCGCCGGGGGTGCGGGATCGGGACCATGGTCCCCGACCCTCGCGATCCCCAGCCAGGAGGCAGCACGTGCGGACCACGTCGACCAGTCGCAGCTACTCATCCGGCACCGCGGACGTGCCGCTGCTCGGCGACACGATCGGCGAGAACCTCGACCGCGCGGTCCGCGCCTTCCCCGGGCGCGACGCCCTGGTGGACCGCGCCACCGCCCGCCGCTGGACGTACGCCGAACTCGCCGCCGACGTCGACGCGCTGGCCCTCGGCCTGCTCGCCCTCGGCATCGCCAAGGGCGACCGGGTCGGCATCTGGGCCCCCAACTGCGCCGAGTGGACGCTCACCCAGTACGCCACCGCCAAGCTCGGCACGATCCTGGTGACGGTCAACCCGGCCTACCGCTCGCACGAGTTGGAGTACGTGCTCAACCAGGCCGGGATCCGGCTGCTGGTGGCGGCGCCGTCCTTCAAGACCTCGGACTACGCGGCGATGATCGACGAAGTCCGGCCGCGCTGCCCGGAATTGGAGCGCGTCGTCCTGATCGGCAGTGCGGCCTGGGACGACCTGCTGACCGTCGGCCGCCGGGCCGACCCCGAGCCCCTCGCCGTCCGCGGGGCCGAACTGGCGCCGGACGACCCGATCAACATCCAGTACACCTCCGGCACGACCGGCTTCCCCAAGGGCGCGACGCTGTCGCACCACAACATCCTCAACAACGGTTACTTCGTCGGCGAGTTGCTCGACTACACCGAGCAGGACCGGATCTGCATCCCGGTGCCCTTCTACCACTGCTTCGGCATGGTCATGGGCAACCTCGCCGCCACCTCCCACGGCGCCTGCACGGTCATTCCGGCCCCCTCCTTCGAGCCCGGCGCCACCCTCGCCGCCGTCGCCGCCGAGCGCTGCACCTCCCTCTACGGGGTGCCCACGATGTTCATCGCCGAGCTCGCCGACCCGGACTTCGAGCGCCACGACCTCTCCAGCCTGCGCACCGGCATCATGGCCGGCGCCCCCTGCCCGACCGAGGTCATGAAGGACGTCATCGACCGGATGGGCATGGCCGAGGTCTCCATCTGCTACGGCATGACGGAGACCTCGCCCGTCTCCACCCAGACCCGCACCGACGACTCCGTCGAGCGCCGCGTCTCCACCGTCGGCCGGGTCGGCCCGCACCTGGAGGTCAAGGTCATCGACCCCGCCACCGGCCGCACCGTCCCGCGCGGCGAACCCGGCGAGCTCTGCACGCGCGGATACTCCGTCATGCTCGGCTACTGGGGCGAGCCCGAGCGCACCGCCGAGGCCGTCGACGCCGCCCGCTGGATGCACACCGGCGACCTCGCCGTCATGGACGAGGACGGCTACCTCGCCATCACCGGCCGCATCAAGGACATGGTCATCCGCGGCGGCGAGAACCTCTACCCGCGCGAGATCGAGGAGTTCCTCTACACCCACCCCGACATCCTCGACGTCCAGGTGATCGGCGTCCCCGACCCCAAGTACGGCGAGGAGCTGATGGCCTGGATCCGCATGCGCGAGGGCGCCGCACCCCTCACCCCCGAAGCCGTCCGCGCCTACTGCACCGGCCGGCTCGCCCACTTCAAGATCCCGCGCTACGTCCACGTCGTCGACGAGTTCCCGATGACCGTCACCGGCAAGATCCGCAAGGTCGAGATGCGCGACATGGCCATCGGCATCCTGGACCTGTAGGAACGCCGACGGGCGCCCACGGGTTTAATACACCGCGCGCCGGCGCCCGCCCCGACCCCACCACACCGCGCCACCCGGGTGACCCGCCACCACACTCGCCCCCCCCCCATCCCCCCCCTCCGCACCCTTCGTTGCTGGGGGCGTCTTTCCCCTGCGACATGCTGTCGGGGCCGCCCCCGCCCGCGCCCTGCTTTTTTTCACTCCTCGTCGGCCGTCGCGCGCCCGTTCCCCTACCAGCCGGCGAAGCGCTGGTCCGTCGACACGATCTCGCGCCCGAGCGGGGTGAGGGAGATCGGGATCATCTTGAGGTTGGCCCACCCGAAGGGGATCCCGATGATCGACAGGAACAGCGGGATGCTGGTGATCAGGTGCCCGAGGGCCAGCCACCACCCCGCGAACACCAGCCAGATCACGTTCCCGACACAGGACGCCGCCCCGGCGTCCCGCCGCTCGACCGCCGTCCGCCCGAACGGCCACAGCACGTAGCCGGCGATGCGGAACGAGGCAATGCCGAACGGGATGGTGATGATCAGTACGCAGCAGATGATTCCGGCGATGACGTAGCCGATCGCCATCCAGATGCCGCAGAAGATCAACCAGAGGATATTGAGAACGAGATCGATAACCTTCACGGTTGGCACCTTCTCACGAGCGGCGGTTGGACCCTACGACCAGCGATGCCCGCCGGCTCCCGTGTCTACGCCCTTAGGGGGTGTGTCTCAGGGGCCGTTCCGGGTCGGGGGGTCAGCCCCAGTTGCCCGTCAGGGGGATGTCGCCGGGGTTGCCGAAGACGACGGCGTAGGGGATGACGGTGCCCTCGTTGGCCGAGGCGTAGAAGGAGCGGTCGGTGGAGCGGTAGATGCCGACGGTGTCGATCCCGGTGCCGTCCCAGTCGCCCTTGACGGGGGTGTCGCCGGGGTTGCCGAACTTGAAGCGGTGGTCGGCGTCGCCGGGGGTGTTGGAGTCGCGCAGGTAGAACATCTGGGTGGTGGGGTCGTAGGCGCCGATGGTGGTGGTGCCGGTGCCGCTCCAGTTGCCGACCAGCGGGGTCCAGCCGGGGTTGCCGTACTTGACGGTGTACGTGGGGGTGGCGTTGTCGTCGCTGAGGTAGAAGTTCTGGTCGCTCGGGCGGTAGACGCCGACGGTGGTGCGGCCCCGGCCGCTCCAGTCGCCGACCAGGGGGATGTCGCCGGTGACGCCGAAGCGGACGGTGGCGGCCGGGGTGGCGTTGTCGTCGGTGAGGACGAAGGTCGCGGTGTCGCGGTGGTAGACGGCGACCGTGTCGGTGCCGGGGCCGTTCCAGTGGCCGGTCAGCACGACGTCGTCGGGCCCAGTGACGAGGCCGGCCACCGAGCCGACGCCGAGGAGGGTGTCGTTGTGGCTGTTCTCGCTGACGGTGCGGTCACCGGGGCGGTAGACGCCGACGCCGGTCGCCGGGCCGGCCGGGGTGGCGTTGATGACGGCCTTGCCGATGGCCTGCTGGCGCGCGGTGGTCAGCGGCATCGTGCCCGGCTGCTTCGAGTCGAGCCAGCGGAAGTTCTGGAGGTAGACGATCCGCGGGTTCTGGGCGGCCATCGCGCGGTAGTCGGCGTTGTCGGCGGCGAGGGCCGCGTCGGTGGAGTTCTCGCAGCCGTTCGGGTGGTCGAGGCCGGTGATGAAGGACTCGGGGAAGAGCACGAGGTGCTGGTCGGGCGAGGCGAGGGCGCCCTGGAGGGTGGCGAGTTCCTGCTGGAGGCGGCCGCGTCCGGCGCAGTAGTGGTCGAAGCCGACGAAGTCGGCCGCGCGCGGGACGGGCCGGGTGAGGTTGTAGGCGTCGGTGGTGTAGGCGATCGGCTTGTCGGGGAAGGCGGCCCGGACCTGGTCGGCCTCGGTCTGCACCTGGTCGGCCGTGAAGCCGTGGTAGTACGGCTCGTCGAGCAGGTAGATCATGGAGATCTTGTCGAGGTTGGAGCCGATCCGCCCGCGGAGCGCGGCGAGGTTGGCCGCCGCGTTCGGGTCGGGCCCGGTGATGTTGCCCTGGGCGTCCTTCAGCGTGACGACGCTGTAGACGTCGAGGACGCAGGAGGCCGGTCCGCAGTAGTCGAGGAAGCCCGAGTAGCGGGGGTTGGCGAGGTCCTGGCCGATGTAGTTGTTCATGTTCGTCCACGGCGCCACTTCGGGGCTGTGGTCGATGTTGTCGCGCGGATCCATGATGTCGAAGTAGCCGTAGTAGTCGAGCCCGCCGAGCATGGTGACGCGCAGGTCGTCGGCCGTGCCGACGGCCCCGGGGGTGGTGCGCCGCGAGCCGAGGTACACGTAGCCGTCGCGGGGGAGCGCGGCCGGGGTGGGGCCGGCGAACACCGTGGTGCCGTTGACGGTGACGGTCGCCTGCCCGGCCGTTCCGGCCGCGAGCGCGAGCGAGACGTCGTAGGTGTCCGACGCCGGGGTCACCGAGCCGACGGCGAGCGGGAGTTGCCGGCCGCCCTGGTACAGCGTCAGCGCGCCGCCGGCCTGGACCTGGAGGCCCAGGGCCACGTCGCGGGCGTCGACGGCGCCGGTGCTGCCCGAGCCGTTGCTCACGAGGAGCGAGGCCGCGTCCGTCCCGCCGGTCGATCCGACGGCCGGGGTGAGGCGCGCGTGGACGGTGTAGGCGCCCGAAAGGTCGGCCGTGGCGGGCTTGTCGAGCCGTACGGCGGCCGTGCCCTGCGGGAAGGAGAGCGCGTTCGGGGCGACGGGGTCGTTGACCCGCACCGAGCCCGTCGGCGGAGAGGCGGCGAGGCCCTGAACGCCGGACACCGCAGTGTAGTTGGCGCTGACGACGGTCGGCTGACGGGCGCTCAGGTCGTCGTTGAGGCCGTGGTCGCCGCCGGCGGGGGAGCCGTCGAAGGTGTCGACGAACGGTTTGGCGCCCGCCGTGGCGCTCGCGTCGATCCGGCTGACGTTCACGCCGGTGCCGGCGCCGTCGCCGAAGGTGGTCACCGAGTTCCGGTCGGACAGGTACGCCCCGAGGTAGAGGAACGCGCTGCTCGGCCAGCGGTTGACGCCGGCCGGCGCCGCGACCGGGAAGACGGTGCCGTTGACGGTCAGGGCGAGCGCCCGGTCGGCGCCGCTGGAGACGGTCAGCGAGACGGCGTACTTGTCGGCGGCCGGCACCGTGCCCGTCCAGAACGGGGTTTCGCCGCCCCCGCCGTGGAAGAGCGAGAGCTTGCCGGAGGAGGAGACGATGAAGCCGAGGTCGACGTCGGAATTGGTCACGTAGCCGGTGGCGCGGTGGCTGCGACTGAGCACGATCGAGGCCCAGTCGGCGCTCGCGGTGTCGCCGACGACGGGGTCGACGACCGTGGACACGGTGAACCGGCCGTCCTGGTCGGCCACGGCCGGGGCGCCGAGCATGACGGCCGAGACGCCGAGCGAGAACACCATGCGGTTCGGCTGGGCGGGGTGGCTCGTCTGCACGTAGTGGGGCGGCGGTGCCGTGGTGGTGTCCCAGCGGCCGGAGACGCGCGTCCACGACGCGGTCCGGACGCCGTTCTGCCGTCGGTCGAGGCCCACGTTCAGGCCGTACAGCGGGTCGGTGTCGAGGGCCGGGTCCTGCTGGAAGGAGTCCCTGAACGGGCCGGCGGCGGTGAGGTTCGCTGGGACGGGGGCGGAAGCGGCTATTGCCGGGGCGGCTGTCGAGGGTGCTGCGCCGATCCCGGCCGTCGCCACGGCCAGGGAGAGCAGGGTGGCGGCGGCGCCGAGTCTGCGGCCCGCGCGCCGCAGGAGGGTCGCCGGGTGTCGTGGCAGGGCCATCGGGTGCAGCTCCAGGGTGTCGCGGGAACCGGTGGCTCCGGACGGGGCCGCCGCGGGGCAGCCCGACGTGCGCGCCGTCGGGCGCGTCGGTGTGCGTGATCTCCCCCGGCCCGGATGCTACCGGGGGCGGGACGGGTGCGAACAACGGGTCACACGGTGATGCGGTATACCCTGTGGGGGTAAATGGCGGAGTGGAGGTGGGCGGTGCGGGACGGCATGGTGCGGGTCCTGCGCGGAGTTCTGCTCGCCGCCCTGCTGTTCGGGGTGCTGACCATGCACACGCTCGGGCATCCGACCGGTGGGCACGGAGGACGGCACGGCGGGGAGCATGTCGCCGTCCAGGTGCACCGGTCGCACGACGTCACGGCCGACCCCGGGATGCCCGGCGGGATGGACCCGATGGCGGTCTGCCTTGCCGTGCCGGCCGGTTGGGGACTCGTGCTGCTCGCCGTCGGGGGGTACGTGTTGCGGCGGGCCGGTGATTCTGCTGCTGCCGTGCGGGCGTTGCTGCTGGCCGCCGTCCGGGCGCTTCCGCCGCCCCGGGGCGGGAGGTCGGTCCTCGCCGAGGTGTCGGTGCTGCGTCAGTAGGCGTGTGGCGGTTGCCTCGCACGTCCACCGACCCACACCTACACACGAGGTGCATTTCGTCATGCGCACACCCTCTCGACGCGCCGTGCTCGGCGCGGCGCTCGCCGCTGCCGGGACCGGGATCCTGGCCGCCTGTTCGGACTCCATGAAGGGCATGGAGGGCATGGACCACGGCAAGCAGGCTCCGGCGCCGGCCGGCTTCGTCCGTCCGGACGGTCCCGAGGTCGCCGCCGCCGAGGCGCGGCGCAACCCCGGGGCTGAGCGCAAGGTCGCGCTCACCGCCACCGAGACCACCCTCGACCTCGGCGGGCGCACCGTCCGCAGCTGGGCGTACGGCGACGCGCTGCCCGGCCGCGAGGTCCGCGCCACCGCCGGCGAGACGCTCGCGCTCACCCTCGCCAACCACCTCCCGCAGCCGACCTCGCTGCACTGGCACGGCCTCGCGCTGCGCAACGACATGGACGGCGTCCCGGGGGTGACGCAGGATCCGGTCCGGGCCGGGGCAGCGTTCGACTACCGCTTCGCGCTCACCCGCCCGGGCACGTACTGGCTCCACCCGCACTCCGGCGTCCAGCAGGACCGCGGGCTGTACGCGCCGCTGATCGTCGACGACCCGAAGGAGCCGCTGGCCTACGACAAGGAGTGGGTCGTCGTCCTGGACGACTGGCTGGACGGGGTGGACGGGAGCACCCCCGAAGCCGTCCTGAGCGAACTGTCCAAGGGCATGGGCGGGCACGACATGGCGGGCATGGGCGGGCACGACATGGCCGGCATGGGGGGCCACGACGCGGCGGGCACGGCCGGCCCCTCGCGCATGCTCATGGGTGCCCGCAGTGACCTGCTCGGCGGTGACGCGGGCGACGTCGCGTACCCGTTCCACCTGGTCAACGGCCGCCTCGCGACCGCGCCCGAGACCTTCACCGCCAAGCCCGGCGACCGGGTCCGGATCCGGCTGATCAACGCGGGCGGCGACACCGCCTACCGGGTCGCCCTCGGCGGCCACGAGCTGACCGTCACCCACACCGACGGCTTCCCGGTCGAGCCGGCCGCCACCCGGGCGCTCCTGCTCGGCATGGGCGAGCGCTACGACGTCCTGGTGACCGTCAAGGACGGCGTCTTCCCCCTCACCGCCCTCGCCGAGGGCAAGGGCGCCTCCGCGCTCGCGCTGCTGCGCACCGGCGGCGGCGCCGCGCCCGACGCCTCGGTGCGCCCGGCCGAGCTGGACGGCCGGCTGGTGACCGCCGCGCAGCTCACGGCGGCCGCGGGCGTCCGGCTGCCCGCCAAGGCGCCGGACCGGACGGTGCGGCTGGAGCTGACCGGAGGCATGGCGAAGGCCGACTGGGCCTTCGACGGCCGCAGGTACGACCCCGCGCAGCGCCACCCGGTGGCGGCGGGGGAGCGGGTGCGGCTGGAGTTCCGGAACTCGACGGACATGTGGCACCCGGTCCACCTGCACGGGCACACCTTCGCGCTCGTCGGAGCGGCGGGCGGCGGCCCGCGCAAGGACACCGCGATCGTGCTGCCCGGCACGACGCTCGCCGTCGACTTCGACGCCGACAACCCGGGCCTGTGGATGGTCCACTGCCACAACGTCTACCACGCCGAGACGGGCATGATGACGGTCCTCGGTTACCAGGCGTAACGCCTGCCGGTGCCGGGCCGGGGGGGGGGGGCCCCCCCCCCGCGGCCCCCCCCGCGCCCCCCCCCCCCCCCCCCCCCGGGGGGGCGCCGCGCCCCCCGGGGGGGC
>NZ_JBHWGD010000002.1:98851-102886 GCF_042733235.1 Kitasatospora sp. NPDC059722 | reverse complement strand
GGGTGTGGGGGGCGCGTTTCGCGCGCGCGGGGGCGGGGGGGGGGGGGGGGGGCGGGGGCCCCCCCCCCCCCCCGCCCCGCGCCCCCGACGGCTCCAAGACGTCCACCACCATGACGTTTTCTTAACGCGGGCCGATGACGACTCCTTAACGCCGGTCGCATAGCCTGGCGCACTGCCGTCGCCCGACGGCGCTTTTACGGGGTCTTGAACAAGAGGTGCAAGGTGGTTTCGTCGGGTTCGACGGAGACGGGGACGGCGCAGGTGGCGGCGTCCCCGGAGGTGGCCGCGCCGTCGGCGCGAATACGCCTCCGCAGTTGGCTGCTGGCCGACGCGTCCGTGGCCAAGGACACGCAGGGTGACCAGAGCGGGCAGGACGGCGGCGAAGCGCACGGCGGCCACCAGGGCCAGCGCTGGTGGCGCGTGATGTGCCTGACCGGCCTGGACTACTTCTCGACGCTCGGCTACCAGCCGGGCATCGCCGCCCTCGCGGCCGGCCTGCTGTCGCCGATCGCCACGATCGTGCTGGTGATCGTGACCCTGCTGGGCGCGCTGCCGGTCTACCGGCGGGTGGCCCAGGAGAGCCCGCGCGGCGAGGGCTCGATCGCGATGCTGGAGCGGCTGCTGTCGTTCTGGAAGGGCAAGCTCTTCGTGCTCGCCCTGCTCGGCTTCGCGGCGACGGACTTCATCATCACGATCACGCTCTCGGCCGCCGACGCCAGCGCGCACCTGGTCGAGAACCCGCACCTGAACAGCGTCCTCGGCGGCAAGCAGATGCTGATCACGCTGATCCTGGTCGCGCTGCTCGGCGCGGTGTTCCTGAAGGGCTTCGGCGAGGCGATCGGCCTGGCCGTCGGCCTGGTCGTGGTCTACCTGGCGCTCAACGTCGTGGTCGTCGCGGTCGGCATCTGGAAGATCATCCAGGCTCCGCACGTCGTCACCGACTGGTCCAACGCGCTGACCGTCCAGCACGGCAACATCTTCGTCATGATCGGCGTCGCGCTGGTCGTGTTCCCCAAGCTCGCGCTCGGCATGTCCGGGTTCGAGACCGGCGTCGCCGTCATGCCGCACATCGAGGGCGACGCGGGCGACACCGAGGCGAACCCGGCCGGCCGCATCCGCGGCACTCGCAAGCTGCTCACCACCGCCGCCGTGATCATGAGCACCTTCCTGATCGCCACCAGCTTCATCTGCACGCTGCTCATCCCGGCCAAGGAGTTCGAGGCCGGCGGCGAGGCCAACGGCCGCGCCCTCGCCTTCCTCGCGCACCAGTACCTGGGCGGCGCCTTCGGCAGCGTCTACGACCTGTCGACGATCGCGATCCTGTGGTTCGCCGGCGCCTCCGCCATGGCGGGCATGCTGAACCTGCTGCCCCGCTACCTGCCGCGCTACGGCATGGCCCCGCACTGGGCGCGCGCCGTCCGTCCGATGGTGATCGTCCTCACCCTCGTCGGCTTCCTGATCACCTGGCTGTTCGACGCCAACGTCGACGCCCAGGGCGGCGCCTACGCGACCGGCGTGCTCGTGCTGATCAGCTCGGCGGCCATCGCCGTGACCATCGCCGCCTACAAGAAGCGCCAGCGCGGCTGGACCACGGCCTTCGGGATCATCTCGGCCGTGTTCCTGTACACCACCGTGATCAACACGATGGAGCGTCCGGACGGCGTCAAGATCGGTGCCTGCTTCATCGCCGGCATCATCCTGGTGTCGCTGCTCTCCCGGCTCAAGCGGGCCTTCGAGCTGCGCGTCACCGACGTGACCCTGGACGACGTCGCCGAGCGCTTCATCCGCGACTACGCGCACCGCCCGCTGCGCCTGATCGCCAACGAGCCGACCCACCGGGACGTCGCCGAGTACCGCGACAAGATCCGCCAGATCCGCGCCGACAACGACATCCCGGGCGAGGACGACCTGGTCTTCGTCGAGGTGACGGTCCGCGACGCCTCGGACTTCGAGTCCGAGCTCACCGTCCGCGGCGAGGTGCTGCACGGGCGCTACCGGGTGCTGACGCTGGAGAGCTCCAGCGTCCCGAACGCGATCGCCGCGCTGGCGCTCACCGTCCGGGACCGCACGGGCCAGCGGCCGCACCTGTACTTCGAGTGGACCGAGGGCAACCCGTTCGCCCAGTTCCTGCGGTTCTTCCTGTTCGGCCAGGGCGAGGTGGCCCCGGTCACCCGCGAGGTGCTGCGCGAGGCGGAGCCGGACCGCACGCGCCGCCCGCGCGTCCACGTCGGGTAACGCGCCCCGCCGTCCGTCGGCCCGTCCGGTCCTGGTGACCGGGCGGGCCGACCGCTTTCCCGGGGGCGCCCGGTCTGCCGGGATCGGGAGTTCCTAACATGCCGTCAGGGACAGGAACTTCGGACGGAAGGTACCTCCATGAACACCGCACCCGAGCATTACGACCGGCTCCTCGCCGCGCACTACACCTGGATGCTCGGCGGTGACGTCCCGGCCCTCGCCGCGGCCCAGGCCGAGCTGCTCGCCGGACTCGGCGTGCGGGCGGACGGCCCCGGCCGGCTCGCCGTGGACCTCGGGGCCGGGCCGGGGCCGCAGAGCCTCGCCCTCGCCGCGCTGGGCTACGGGACGGTCCTCGCCGTCGACACGAGCGCGCGGCTGCTCGACGAACTGACGGAACTGGCGGCGAAGGCCGGGCACGCGGACATCGTCCGGCCGGTCCTGGCGGACCTGCGGGGCGCTCTGCCGGCACACACCGCGCCGGGCACAGTGGCTGCGGTGGTGTGCATGGGGGACACGCTCACGCACCTCCCGGCGCGGCAGGACGTCGTCGCGCTGCTGGGGGACGCGGCGCTCGCGCTCGCACCGGGCGGGCGGCTCGTGCTGTCCTTCCGGGACCTGACCCGCCCGCTCACCGGCACCGACCGCTTCCTCCCGGTGCGGGCCACCGAGGACCGGATCATGACCTGCGTGCTGGAGTACCCGGACGAGGACGCCGCGCTGGTGCACGACCTGGTCCACACCCGCAGCGGCGGGACGTGGACGCAGGAGGTCAGCAGCTACCCGAAGCTGCGGCTCTCACCGGAGTGGGTCGAGGAGCAGTGCGCGGCGGCGGGTCTGGCCGTCCGGCACAGCGAGGTGGGGGCGCGGGGGCTGCACGTCCTCGTGGCGGAGTCGGCGTGACGACACCGCCCACGCCCCCGCCAGTGACGGGGGCGTGGGCGGCGGCGTGTCCGGCCGGGCTCAGGACGGCAGGCGCAGGACCATGCCGGGCTGGATGAGGTCGGGGTCGTCGCCCACGACGTCGCGGTTGGCCTCGTAGAGGGCGGGCCAGCCGCCGGGGAGGCGGAGGGTGTCCGCGAGGCCGAACAGGGTGTCGTCCTGGCCGACCCGCCGCTCGCCGCCGGCGAGCGCGGTGGCCGGGGCGGCCGGCGGCGGCAGGGCGGTGCCGCGGGCGTGCTCCCGATCGCGGTCGTGGTCCCGGGTCCGGTCGTGGTCGCGGGTCGCGCGGGCGCCGCAGAGCGGCCAGGGGCTCAGGCCGCGGCGCTCGGCGAGCACGGTGGCGACGGCGATCTGCTCCTCGCGGGTGGCGAGGTCGGCGCGCGGGGCGTAGGCGAGGCCGCCGTTCTCGCGCCAGGTGGGGTTGTCGAACTGGAGGCCGCCGAAGTAGCCGTTGCCGGAGTTGATGTGCCAGTCGTGGCTGCTCTCGCAGTCCGCCACGTTCTCCCAGTCGTACCTCCCGACGGGGTCGGCCCCGTGGCCGCCGCCCGGGGGTGCGGCCTGCGCCGCGGGGGCCGCGAGGGCGACGGCCAGGGCGCAGAGGGCGGTGGGGACGAGGCTGCGGAGACGGGCGGTGGGAGGCATGGGCGGCTCTCAGGTCCGGGGACAGGGCGTACGCCGTCCGGAGGCGGCGCATGTCCACCGACGCACGCCGGGTGGGGCGGACGGTTGCCGACGCGTCCGGAAAGTCACCCGCCCGGGGGGCCGGGGGGCCCCCCCCCCCCCCCCCCCCGCGGGGCGCCCCCGCCCCCCCCGCCCGCCGCGCCCCCCCCCCACCCCACAAACAGCGACACCACACCGCGG
>NZ_JBHWGD010000002.1:77508-98841 GCF_042733235.1 Kitasatospora sp. NPDC059722 | reverse complement strand
GCCGGCGTTTCCCCAGCCTCGCCGGCGGGGGGGGGGTGTGGTTCCAACCGGAGCCCGTACACACACCCGCCCGGCGCCGGGGCCCCCCCCGGGGGGCCCGCCGCCATTCGGCCGCAGCGGCCCGCGGCGCCGCGAGCCGTAAGACCGACGTAATCGAGGTCCCGCTTCCGCCGGGGGCGCCGCCTCCTACAGTGGCCGGGACGTCTCCGAGGAAGGGCACGAACGATGACGAACGATCAGCGACTCCCGCGCGCCGAACTGGGTGTGATCGGCGGATCGGGGCTGTACGCGCTGCTGGACGACGTGACCGAGGTGCGCGTCGACACGCCGTACGGGCCGCCGAGCGACGCCCTGTTCCTCGGCGAGGTGGCCGGCCGCCGGGTGGCGTTCGTGCCGCGGCACGGGCGCGGCCACGGGCTGCCGCCGCACCGGATCGACTACCGGGCCAACCTGTGGGCCCTGCACGCACTCGGTGTGCGCCAGGTGCTCGCGCCGTGTGCGGTGGGCGGGCTGCGGCCGGAGTACGGGCCCGGCACGCTGCTGGTGCCGGACCAGTTCGTCGACCGCACCTCCGGCCGGGTGCAGACCTACTACGACGGACTGCCGCTGCCGGACGGCTCGCTCCCCGAGGTCGTGCACGTGTCGATGGCCGACCCGTACTGCCCCGCCGGGCGCCGGGCGGCGCTGGACGCGGCGCGCGACGCGGCCTGGGAGCCGGTGGACGGCGGGACGCTCGTGGTGATCGAGGGCCCGCGCTTCTCCACCCGCGCCGAGTCGCGCTGGTTCTCCGCGAACGGCTGGTCGGTGGTCGGCATGACCGGGCACCCCGAGGCCGTGCTGGCGCGCGAACTCGGGCTCTGCTACACGTCGTTGGCGCTGGTGACCGACCTGGACGCCGGGGTGGAGGCCGGTGAGGGCGTCACCCATGCCGAGGTGCTGAAGGCCTTCGCGGGGAACGTCGACCGGCTGCGCACCGTGCTGTTCAAGGCGCTGGAGAGCCTGCCGGCCGACCGGGACTGCGTCTGCTCGCACGCGCTGGACGGACTCACGACGGGTCTGCCGGGCGTCGCCGCCGGGGCCTGAGGCCCTGGGTGCGCCACCGCCGGACGAGCGCGACCAGCAGCGCGACGACGGCGGTGGCGGCCAGCACCAGCAGCAGGTTGCGGCCGTAAGGCAGCGGCAGCAGCGTGGAGTTGCCGTGGTCCGTGCCGTCCCGCAGGACGGCCGGCAGCCCGACGGCCGTCACCGCCGCCGCGACGACCAGCCACGCGCGCAGCACCGGGCCGCGGGCGTAGCGGGCGCCGATCAGGCAGAGCAGCGGCAGCCACAGGCCGTCGTGCAGGACGACTGCTCCGACGGCCCACACCAGGACGTCGAACGGGGCGGTGATGTAGGAGTCGGCGAGCAGGCCGGAGAGGCCGAAGCCGAGCAGGGCGAGGCCGCCGAGCAGGAGGGCGGCGCGCAGCCAACGGGGCATCAGACGACCTCGATCCGTTCGATCCACTTGGTCTGCAGCACGCCGGGCCGGTTGGGGGCGATGACCCGCGCCGGATAGCCGTGGTCGGCCTTCAGCACCTCGCCGTTGACGCGCAGGGCGAGCAGTGAGAGCGGGTCGACGGCGTACTCGGACGGCATCTCCATCACCCGGTAGGGCCCGTTGGTCTCGAACGAGGTGAAGCGCAGTGCGGACCCGGCCGGGGCGCCGGCGCGCTCCATCAGGTCGGCGATCCGGACCCCGCTCCAGCGGGCCGTCGCGCTCCAGCCCTCGACGCAGGCGATCGGCAATTCCACGTCGTGCTGCGGTAGTTGACCGAGCTCCGCGAGGGTGAGGGTGTACGGGCGGGGGCCGTCCACGCGCAGCCGCCAGTCCGCGGGGGCGGTGACGGTGCCGGCCTGGGCGGCGGTGCGGTTGACCGGCAGGCCCTGCGGGCCGATGTCCGGGCGGCGCGGGGCGAGCAGGTCCAGGCCGCTGAGGAAGGGCACCGTCTGCCCGGCGGTGGTGAGGGTCACGACACCCGCGGCGGCCGTCACGGCGGTCAGGAAGGCGCGGCGCTGCGGGAGCCCGACGGCCGGGCGGCGCCAGTGCCGGGCGATGAGCGTGCCCTTGGCGGCGATGTGGACGAGGAGCCCGCCGGTGGCCAACCAGGCCAGCCAGAAGTGGGTTTGGCGGAACGGGAACGGCCACGGGTACCACTGGAGCGTGTTGAACAGCCCGGTGAACACCTCCAGCAGCATCGCCGCGACGAGGACGAAGATGCCGAGCCGCTCCAGCGCGTGCAGCACGCTGCGGGCGGGCGGCCACTCGAAGAGCCGCGGGTAGACCGTCCACAGCTTCGCCCCGAGCAGCGGGATCGCGGCCAGGCCGCTGATCACGTGCAGCCCCTGGGTGACCTGGTAGCCGCCCACCGGCCGGCTCTGGAGGTACGGGACGAGCCAGGTCGGCGGGTCCTGGAGGGCGTGGCTGACCAGGCCGGTGAGGAAGCAGACCAGCAGCGCGGCGCCGAGCCAGCGGCCGAGCACGACGGTGGTGCGCGGCTCGTGCAGCGCCGAGCGGAACTTCCCGTCGCGGAACGGGCCGCGGCGCAGGGCGTCGGGCGGCGGCGGGAGCGGGAGGTCGTAGCGGCGGGACGGACTGGGGGAGCTCGGGCCGGGGGAGCTCGGGCTTGGGGAGCTCGGGCCGGGGGGTTCGGGCGTCTTCGGGTTCACGTGCCCATGGAACCCGTCCGGGGCCCCGCGGCGGCGCTCCGACGTGCTTACGGAATCCGAACGGCGCCACGTCGCGGCGGCCCGCCCCGGCCCGGCGGTGGCAGGGTGGGCGCCGTGCTCACTCGTGCCCTCCTCGCCCTCGCCGCCCTGGTCGGAGCCCTCGTCGTGACCGTCACGGGCGGTGGCGCGCTCGACCATCGCGCGCCCCTGTTCGTCTGGTACGCCGTCGACGCCGGGCTGTTCGCGCTCGCGCTCGTACTGCTCCGGAAGGTGACTGACCGTCAGGTCGTGCCTCTGGTGCTCGCGGGCAGCATCGCCGTCGCCGCCGTCGGCCTCCTCGCGCCGCCGCGCACCAGCGACGACGCCTACCGGTACGTCTGGGACGGCCGGGTGCAGGCCGCCGGGATCTCCCCGTACGCGCACACCCCCGACGACCCCGCACTCGCCCGGCTGCGCGATCCCGGGCTCTGGCCGACGGGCGGGGAGTGCGCCGGCTGGGACGAGCGGCGGACGGCGGCCGGGGACTGCACCCACATCAACCGGCCCGCCGTGCACACGATTTACCCGCCCGTCGCGGAGGCGTGGTTCCTCGTCGTGCACCCGTTCGGCGGCGGGGTGCGCGGGGCGCAGGCGGCCGGCGCGCTGCTCGCGGTCGCGACGACGGGGGCGCTGCTCGTGGTCGGGCGGGGGAGCCGGCGGGCGGCGCTGTGGGGGTGGTGCCCGGGTGTGACGGTGTGGGCGGTCAACGACGCGCACGTGGACACGTTGGGCGCGCTGCTGCTCGTGGCCGGGCTGGGGTGTGTGGTGCGACGGCGCCCGGCGGCCGGGGGGCTGTTGGCCGGAGCCGCCATCGCGGTCAAGCTGCTGCCCGGGCTGGCGCTGCCGGGGGTGCTCGCCCGCCGGTCCGTCCGGGAGAGCGCGGTGCTGCTGGCGTGGACGGTCGGCGCGTTCGCGCTCTCGTACGTCCCGTACGTCGCCGCGTCCGGCGCCGGGGTGCTCGGGTACCTGCCGGGCTACCTGCGGGAGGAGGGCTACGAGCAGGGGCACATCGACCGGTTCGGGCTGCCGGCGCTGGTCCTGCCGGACGCGCTGCTGCCGTGGGCGGCGGGAGCCGTGCTGGCCGGGGTGGCGCTGTGGGTGCTGCGGCGCGGGGACCCGGCGCGACCGTGGTCGGGCGCGCTCCTCGTCACCGGGACGGCACTGCTCGTCGTGGCGCCGTCCTACCCGTGGTACGGGCTGCTGGTGGTGGCGCTCGTCGCGCTGGACGGGCGGTGGGAGTGGCTGGCCGTCCCGGCGGCGGGGCAGGTGCTCTACCTGACGGGCGGGATCGAGGCGCAGCAGGCCGCGTACGGGGTGGCGCTGGCGTGCGTCGTGACGGGCGGCGCGGTGCGGCGGTGGGGCGGCCGGCGGGCCGCTCGGCGGGTGCTCGCGCGGGCGGTGTGAAGGGGGTGCCCGTCCCGTGGGGCTGGTGCCCGTCCCGTGGGTCCGGTGCGCGGACGGCGCGGGACGGGTGCCGTTGACGTGCAGGTCCGGGCACCCGCCGTGGCGGGTGGGGAACGCCGGGTAGGCGTCGGTTCGGGGGTCTTGTCCCCGCCCGGGGCTTCTGGCAGGCTCGGCCGCGACGCCGCGAAGGGTGCCGCCGGGGCACCCCTGACCGAGGGGCCGAGAGGCGGTTGGGCGACAGCCGCACGCGTGACGCACGAACGGCGTCCTGCAAGGCTCCCTGGACCCCGGCCCAAATCCATGCCCGCGTCCGGCTCAGGCCTTGCGCAGGGCGAGGAAGCGCCGGCCGTGCGAGGTCCAGCGCTCGGCCTCCGCGAGGCCGGCCGCGCGGGCGCGGCGCAGGGCGGCGCGGGTGCCGAGGCGGGCCCACGGGAACGGCGGGCCGAGGCGGCCGTCCGGGCCCTCGACCCGGACGACGGCGCGCTCGTCCGTCTCCGTCGCCTCCACCTCGACGAGCAACAGGCCGTCCGCGGCGATGAGTTCGGCGCCCCGGCGGAGCAGGGCGAGCGGGTCGCCGCCGATCCCGAGGTTGCCGTCGGCCAGCAGTGCGGCGCCCCAGCGGCCCTCGGCGGGCAGCCGGTCGAAGACCGAGCGGCACAGGGCCGGGCCGCCGAGGCCGAGCGTGCGGGCGACGGCCGCGCCGGTCACGTCCACGCCGAGCGCCGGGACGCCGAGTTCGAGCAGCGCGGCGACCAGGCGGCCGGGCCCGCAGCCGAGGTCGAGCACGGGGGCGGAGAGCCGGGTGCAGCGCAGCAGCAGGCTGTGGTCGGCCCCGGTGGCCGGGGTGCACCAGCGTTCGACGTCGAGCCGGAGGCGGTGGCCGTCGGCACGGCGGAGCCAGAGCGGGCCGCGGCCGGTGCGGACGGCCTCGGCGAACGGGTCGTCGACCCAGGGGGTGGTGGCGGTGATCGTCAACGTGGCATCCCGGTGGGAGAGTCGACCTGCAGAGCGGTGGTGGGTGTCAACTCATCGCCCCCGTGGCTGAGTTCGAAGTCGACCTGCAGAGCGGTGGTGGGTGTCAACTCATCGCCCCCGTGGCTGAGTTCGAAGTCGGCGAGGCGGGAGCCGAAGCGGCTGTGCGGGGCTTCGGCGGCGACGCGGCGGGCGTCCTCGGCGGTGTCCACGTCGGTGAGTTCCAGAAGGTGATGGACCGTCAGATTTGCTGCGGCGAGACGGTCGAGGAGGTGGGCTCCGGTGTGCGGCGTGGACATCGGTACGCCGCGCAGGAGTCGGGCGGCGAGCGGAGCCGTCGGCCGGGCCAGGCCGAGGGCCCAGAAGCCGCCGTCCGCTGCCGGGCCGTACCACGCGTCGACGCCCGCGCGCCGGGCGGCGGACAGCGGTTCGGCCAGTGCCGCCGCGCTCAGCTGCGGGGTGTCCATGCCGACCAACAGCGCGGGCGCGCCCGGGGCGAGGTGGGCGGCGTCGGCGAAGGCCGCCGCGAGCCGCTCGTCCAGGCCGCCGCCCGACTGCGGCACGACCTGCCAGCCCGGCGGCAGCCAGTCGCCCGGTTCGCCGTCCAGCACCAGCAGGCGCAGCCCGGCCGGGACGGTGGACAGCGTGTGCAGGGTGTCGCCGAGCGCGGCCTCGGCCAGACCGGCGGCCTGCTCGGGCGTGAACGGCGGCGTGAGCCGCGTCTTCACCCGGCCCGGGACGGGCGCCTTGGCGATCACCAGCAACGTGGGCGGCGGCGCGGCCAGCACCGCCCGCATATCGCGGACGGCCTGCCGGGTCCCGCGCAGGGTCCCGGTGACCTTGGAGCGGCCCGCGCGCGGCAGGTAGTGGACCGGCGTCTCGGCGATCCGCATCCCGGCCGCCGCCGCCGTGAGCACCATCTCCAGCGGGTAGCCGGAGCGCCGGTCGCCCAGGCCGAGCGCCAGCAGCCGCTCCCGGCGGGCGGCCCGCATCGGGCCGAGGTCGTGCAGCGCCGCCCCCGTGCGGGCGCGCAGGCGGCGGGCGAGGACGGCGTTGGCGAGCCGGGCGTGCACCGGCCAGGCCCCGGCCGTCGACGGGCGCCGCCGGCCGAGGACGAGGTCCGCCGCGCCCGCCAGCACCGGCTCGGTGACGCGCGGCAGCTGGGCCGGATCGAGCGAGCCGTCGCAGTCCAGGAAGCACACCAGCTCGGCGGTGGCCGCGAGCAGCCCGGCGTGGCAGGCGGCGCCGAAACCGCGCCGGGGCTCGGCCACCACCGTCGCGCCGAGCGAACGGGCCAGCTCGGCCGAGCCGTCCGTGGAGCCGTTGTCGACGACGATCGCCCGCCAGCCGGCCGGGATCCGGCCGAGCACCCAGGGCAGCGCGGCGGCCTCGTCCAGGCACGGCAGGACGACGTCGACGGAAGGGGGAATGGGGGTGGGTGAGGTCACGCGGGCCACGCTAGGCGCCGACGGGCCGCGTGCGGGGGCACCGGCGCCTTACGGAACGCGGACGTCGTGTCGGCTGGCCCGTCCGGGTGATCTCGTCCGGCAGGGCTCGGGGATCTTACGGAAGGCGAACGCCCGTCCCGTCCGGTCCGCACCCGGCGCCGCCACCTCCTATCCTCGGCGAGGTGAACGACGTCTCCCGCATCCTGGTGATCGACGACGACCCGACCGTGGCCGAGGTCGTCGCCGGCTACCTCACCCGCGCCGGCCACCTCGTGGACCGCGCCGCCGACGGCGCCGAGGGGCTCGCCCTCGCCCGCAGCGCGCCCCCGGACCTCCTGGTGCTGGACCTCATGCTCCCCGGCCTCGACGGGCTGGAGGTGCTGCGGCGCCTGCGCGCCTCCGCCGAGGGCGCCGGGCTGCCGGTGGTGCTGCTCACCGCCAAGGGGGACGAGGCCGACCGGATCCTCGGCCTGGAGCTCGGCGCCGACGACTACGTCACCAAGCCGTTCAGCCCGCGCGAGCTGGTGCTGCGGGTGCAGTCGGTGCTGCGCCGCGCCCGGGCCGGCGCGGCCCCGGCGGGCTCGGCGGCTCCGGACGGCGGCCCGCTGCGCTCGGGGGACATCGCCCTCGACCCGAAGGCCCGCCGGGCCCAGCGTGGCGAGCGCGAACTCTCCCTGACCCTACGGGAGTTCGACCTGCTCGCGTTCCTGCTCCGGCACCCCGGCACGGTCTTCTCCCGGCAGGACCTGATGCAGCGCGTCTGGGGCTGGGACTTCGGCGACCTCTCCACCGTCACCGTCCACGTCCGGCGGCTGCGCGAGAAGATCGAGGACGACCCTGCCGCGCCCGCGCTCATCACCACCGTGTGGGGCGTCGGCTACCGCTACGACCCGGCCGGCGGTGGTGACCGGTGAAGGACGTCCTGCTGATCGCCCTGTTCGCCGCCCTCGGCGCCGGCGGCGCCGGATTGCTCGGCTGGGCCGCGATCCGGCTGCTGCGCCGGCGTTCCGTCGCGCTCTCGCTGTTCACCGTCGCCGTGGTGACCGTCCTCGCGGTGACCTCGGGCACCTTCGCGGTGGCGCAGGCGATGTTCCTGTCCACCCACGACTTCGGCGTGGTCGTCACCGTGCTCGGCATGGCCGCCGTCGTGTCGCTGCTCACCGCCGCCCTGCTCGGCCGCCAGGTGGTGGCCGGCAGCCGGGCGCTCGCCGTGGCGGCCCGGACGGTCGGCAGCGACGCCGGGTTCACCGCGCCGGACCAGCCGCTCGGCACCGAACTGGCGGCTCTGAGCGAGGAGTTGGCCGCCACCAGTGCCAGGCTCGCCGAGTCCAGGGCGCGCGAACAGGCTCTGGAGCGCTCGCGCCGGGAGCTGATCGCCTGGATCTCGCACGACCTGCGCACCCCGCTCGCCGGCCTGCGGGCCATGGCCGAGGCGCTGGAGGACGGCGTCGCCGACGAGCCGGAGCGCTACCTCGTCCGGATCCGCACCGAGGTCGAACGGCTCACCGGGATGGTCGACGACCTGTTCGAGCTGTCCCGGATCCAGGCGGGGGCGCTGTCGCTGTCGGTGGCCCGGGTGTCCGTCTACGACCTGGTGGACGACGCGCTCGCCGGCGCCTACCCGCTGGCCCGGCGGCGCGGGGTCCGGCTGGAGGGGCGGGAGGTGGCGGCCGAGCCCGTCGAGGTGGACAGCCGGGAGATCACCAGGGTGCTCGGGAACCTGCTGGTCAACGCGATCCGGGCGACCCCGGAGGAGGGCGTGGTCGCGGTCGCCGCCCGGCGCGAGGCGGACGAGGTCGTGCTGTCCGTCACCGACGGCTGCGGCGGCATCCCGGAACAGGACCTGCCGCGCGTCTTCGAGACCGGCTGGCGCGGCGGCGCCGCCCGCACGCCCCGGCGCGACCCGGGCGAGGGCGGCGACAGCGGGGACAGCGGCGGCGGGCTCGGGCTGGCCATCGTGCGCGGCATCGTCGAGGCCCACGCCGGGCGGGCCGGCGTGCGCAACGTCGACGGGGGCTGCTGCTTCGAGATCGCCCTCCCGGCGCCGAGGGCGGCCTCGCACGCCTAGTGTCGAGGGTGGCCTCGCACGCCTAGATTCGCCGTGTGGCAGGTGCCACCGCGGCATCAGGGAGATGGGCATGGCCGACTTCTTCGAGGACCTCTCCCGCAGCCTGAAGGCCGGCCCGCCCCTGCCCGCCCAGGGGCCGGTTCACGACAGCGCCTACGAGAAGGTCTTCGGCGGCGAAGCCCTCGAACCGGCCGCGGGGGAGGGAGCCTGGACGGGCGAGGAGACCGCGGCCGTGCGCGAACTCCTCCGCGCGGGGCTGGAGCTCTGGGAACAAGCCGTGCGTTGAGCGTGACGGTGGTTCCGTCCGCCGCGGTCACGCCCGCAGGGGTGCGGCGGCGAACTCCTTCATCCCGGTGTGGAACGGCACTTGCGGGCGCCACCCGAGTTCGGTGCGCAGGCGGGCGGAGTCCGCGGTGATGTGCCGGACGTCGCCGAGGCGGTACTCGCCCGTCACCACCGGTGCCGGGCCGCCGTACGCCTCCGCGAGCGCCGAGGCCATCTCGCCGACCGTCCGGGGCTCGCCGCTGCCCACGTTGTAGGCGCGGGCGCTGCCGGGCGGCCTGGCGTCGATCGAGGTCAGGGCCACCAGGTTGGCCGTCGCGACGTCCTCGACGTGGACGAAGTCGCGCCGCTGGCCGCCGTCCTCGAACACCCGGGGCGCCTCGCCCCGTGCCAGCGCCGAGCGGAACAGCGACGCGACCCCCGCGTACGGGGTGTCGCGCGGCATCCCCGGACCGTAGACGTTGTGGTAGCGGAGCGTCAGGACGGTGCCTCCGGAGGCGCGGGCCCACGCGGAGGCGAGGTGCTCCTGGGCGAGCTTGGTGGCGGCGTACACGTTGCGCGGGTCGGCGGGCGCGTCCTCGGTGACCAGCCCGGGGGCGAGGGCGGTGGCGCAGACCGGGCAGGGCGGCTCGAACCGGCCCGCGTCCAGGTCGGCCGGTCGGCGCGGGCCCGGCGCGACGTCGCCGTGCGCGGGGCAGCGGTAGCGGCCCTCGCCGTAGACGACCATCGAGCCGGCCAGGACGAGACGCCGGACGCCGGTGCGGGCCATCGCGGCGAGCAGGACGGCGGTGCCGAGGTCGTTGCAGCCGGCGTAGGCGGGCGCGTCGTTCAGGTCCAGCCCGAGGCCGACCATCGCGGCCTGGTGGCAGACGGCGTCCACCCCGTCGAGCGCCTCCTCCACGGCGGCCGGGTCGCGGACGTCCCCGTGCAGGAACGGCACGCCGTCCGGCAGCTCGGGGGGCTGCGCGGACGGATGCACGGCGGGCAGCAGTGCGTCCAGCACCCGCACGCCGTGGCCCACCGCCGTGAGGGTGCGGACGACGGCGGAGCCGATGAAGCCGGCGCCACCGGTGACGAGAATCTCCATGCCGTGGAACTTAGCTGCGCGGGGCGGCTGTTCGGGGTGCTCGGCTCCGTTCGTCAGCCTTCGGTAATCCGTGCGGGCCGGGAGCTCCTCCGCGGGACGGCCCTACGCCGTGCCGTCATGCAGGTTCCGCACCGCTTCACCAAGCCGGATCAGGACGTCTGCGGTCCTTTGCAGCGCGGGCTCGTTCGGGTGAACGACCAGGTCGCGGAGCGGGTCCCAGAGCGGGTTGACGAACCAGTTACTCGGAGCCTCTTCCATGATCTTGCAGAGTTTCTCCATCCGTTGGGCAAGCTGGGGATCGGCTCCCAGGACGGGGAACGGGGTGGCGACGAGCGACGTGGCGCCGCCGGCATCGGTCACCGTCACCGTCAGGCCCACGGTGACCACCGTGCCGATCGCCGCCGGCAGCCGCACCTCCAGAAGACTGTCGGTGGTGCTGCCGATCACGGTGCCGCCGGCCGCGCTCCAGGAGTAGGCCAGCGTCGCTCCCCGAGGAACACCGGTGACGACCGCCTTGAGAATGGAGGTCCCGCCGGCGACGGGGACTTCCACGCACTCGCTGGTCGGGAGTCTCTCGATGGACAGCGAAAGTTCTTCGAGCTGCCCGGCGAGACCGCTGACGGTCAGGTTGTTCAGGTAGAGCCGGCCGTCGATGGAGGCCGAGAAGTCCGCTGTCAGCCCGTTGGCGGCACCGAGCGTCGCCAACTGCACGTCGAATGCGTAGGGGCGCAGGTCCTGAGGCCCTCCGGACTTGCTCAGCGCCGGATTCAGGGACGTGAGCTTCGCTGAGATCTGTCCGCCGACGCCCGTGATGGTGGCACTTCCGGCGCCCTTGATCTTCACGCCGACCGGGCCGTTCGGGAGCGAGGGGACCCACTTGATGCTCGAGTCGTCCAACTTCACTCCGGTCATCTGAACGGCAAGCGGGCTCTGCAGGCTCGGAATCTGCAACCGCTGCGCATCCATGACGAAATCCAGCGAGCCGGACGCTTTGTCGAACGCAACTGCGGGAACGCTCGCCTTGCCCGTCTTGTCGACGATCGGTGCGTCATTGTCCGGTGCCTTTGCCTCCCAGCTGAAGCTCAGGTCGAGCAGGAGACGGGTGGCAGCTCTGAGATCTTCGATTCCTGTCACAGCGGTCTCGATTCATCGGTGAAGGGCGAGGCGAGCGGTCAGCTCGGCCTCGACGGACCCACCCCTTCCAGGAGACCTCAGTCGTTCGATGCGCGCGATTCCGCTGCCAGGGGCTACCTCGACCCGTGCGCACAGGAAGTCGGGCCTGCCGACTTCCTGCGCACGCTTGGTGCGGATCAGATCCACGCGGGCTTCCAGCCCAGTTCGCGGGACTCGTCCACCGTCGCGACGACCGGATTCTCGGGGCCGCCGAGACCCTCGTGCCACGTCAACGCCGGGGTGCCGGACGCCAGAGCATCGGCGATGTCGGCGAGCATTGAGCCCACGCTCTCCCAGAGCGGCGTGCCGAGGCCTTGGCGTTCGTGATCCCAGAGGAAGACGGCGCCCTGCCACTCGCCGGAGCGCAGATCGACGAGCAGGCCGTCGCCGCCGGGGCTCAACGCGATCGGCATGAACCCGGGCAGGAACGTTTCCTCAACGGCGCCCTCACTCGCACTCTCACCCGCACCCTCACCCGCGCTCTCCTCGGCGACCAGCAGCCAGATCTCCCGGGTCTCCAGAGCCTCCTCCAGGCCCGTCGGCGCGAACTCCCCCGGGAGCCAGAAACCGGCGCTGACGCCCGTCAGCCCCCACCAGGCCCGCAGGTCCCCGGGCAGCACCAGCCCGAGCTCCCGCGCCGCCGCATCGAGCCTCGCCGCGTCCACAGCCGGCACGGCGGGCGCCGGCCGGACGTGGGCCCTGAGCCACGTCCCGATCCGCGACGACGACTCCCGCACACCATGAGCGATCGCATCCATGGCCCACAGTCTCCTCTCGCATAGCCGAAGGGTGGTGCACAGGAAGTCGATGGATCCGACTTCCTGCGCTTGTCGGCCTCTGCCATGATCATTCGACACGTCTCGGGGGAGAAGCGGCATGGCGGGGAACATCAAGGACCGGCTCAAGGTCGACCAGGAGATCCTGGGGGTGGTCTCGGGCGGGGTGTTCGGCGCGCTGTTCCTGGTGCTCGGGCTGGGGGCGCTGTTCGGCGGGCACTACGGCTACGGCGGCGATGCCGTCGCCTCCATGGGGTTCATCGCCATCCTCGGGCTGATGGTCTGCGGCGCCGGTCTGCTCTACGCGCTCTTCCATCCGCGCTTCGGCCTGCCGTCCGTCGCACTCGGCACGCTGATCGGCCTCGGGATCTTCGTCCACTTCGCCGGCCTCGGCGTCAAGGACGACTGGACGGCCCCGCCCGACCGGCCCTCGGACATCCGCGCCATCGGCAGCTGGAGCACCGGGGACCTCGTCGTCCGCGCCCGGCCCGACAAGGTGGTGGCCTACCGCGCCACCACCGGCGACACCGCCTGGAGCTGGACCCCGCCCGCCGAGGACTCCGTCTGCGCCATGAGCCGCGAAACCGGCCACGGCATCGGGCTGTTCGCCCACGGAGCCCACGGCCGTCCGTGCGCCACCGCGATCGCGCTCGACCTCGCGACCGGCACCCCGCGCTGGACGGCGAACCTCGACGCTCCCCTCCGCGCGGGCGACACCGCCGCTCCCGGACTGCTGGCCGTCGCCGGCGACCGCGCCGTCCTCCAGGAGACGGGCGGCTGGCGCGCCGTCAGCCTCATCGACGGCAGCGCCGCCTGGCGCAGCGCCGTCGACCCGGACTGCGCACCGCTGCGGGTCGCCGGCGGCCCGGACACCGCCGTCACCGTCGCCCAGTGCACCAAGGGCGGCCCCGTGCTGCGGACACTGGCCCCGCAGGACGGGCAGGAGCGGACGCACACCGTCCTGCCGCTCGCCAACGGCCTGAACGACGCGGCCGTCCTCTCCGCCGACCCGCTCACCGTGTGGGTGGACGAGCAGGGCGACCGCGGCACGCACGCCGTGCTCGCCTTCGACCGCGCGGGCAAGGTGCGCAGCACCATCCCGGTCTCCGGGGACGAGTACGACCTGGACGTCACCCTGGGCGGCGCCCACGCTGTCCACCAGTTCGAGGCCCGCCCCGCCTACGGTGCGGTGGTCGTGGGCGACCTGCTCGTCGTGCCGGGCGAGAAGCCGGACGATGTCACCTTCGGCGGTGCGAAGCACAACAGCCGCCACGCGACGGGCCGCCTGGTCGCCTATTCCCTCGCCGACGGCGGCAAGCGGTGGACCGCCGGGCTGGACGACCAGGTGACCGGCCTGGCCGTCGACGGCACCCGCGTCTGGGCGATGACCCGCAACTCCCTGACCGGCGTCGACACCGCCACCGGCCATGAGGACGAGAGCCTCGCCGTTCTCGGCACCGAGTCGGACGACCCGTCGGACCTGGCCCCGGACGGCCCCAGCCGCTTCACCGTCGTCGCCCAGGACGGCACCACCGACGCCGAGCCTCCGGTACGGGCCGTGGCGGTGCCGAGGTAGGTGCGGTCGGCGTAGGCCGCGCGCGAGAAGTCGGGCCCGCCGACTTCCTGTGCGGCTCCGGCCGAATCTCCGGTGCGCCCGGCCTCCGGCCCCCGGTACCGTCCGCGGGTGACCCGTCGAACTCCACCGCGCCCCTTGAACGTCGAAGCGCTGTTTCCCGAGCTCGCGCCCTTCCGCCGGGAGACCGTGCGGCTGCACCCGCGCTCGGGCCGGCCGACGTGCCGCGACAGCTCGGTCGGCGGGCCGCTGCTGTGGCCGGCGCGGGAGCCGTGGCCGGAGTGCCCCGAGCACCCGGGGTCGCCGATGGTCGCGGTCGTCCAGATCTTCCGCGCCGACGTGCCGGACACCGTGCCCTTCCCGGAGGGGCGGGACCTGCTCCAGGTGCTGTGGTGTCCGCGCCGCCATGCGACCCAGTGGGTCGTCCCGCTGGTCCGCTGGCGCTCCGCGGCGGAGGTGGGGGAGGTGCGGCAGACCCCGCCGGCGCCTGCGGACGCCGGGTACGGGCGGGTGCCGCGTCCTTGTGTCGTGCACCCGGAGACGGTGACGGAGTACCCGAGTTGGGACCTGCCGGACGAGCTCTGGGACGCCCTGGACGCCCGCTTCGAACAGGTGGAGGCGGAGACGGGCTGGCACTACCAGGACCACCTGTCCACCGCGCCGGGCACCAAGCTGGGCGGCTACCCCGGCTGGTCGCAGGAGCCGCGGTGGCCGGTCTGCCCGCTCTGCTCGACGCCGATGGACCACCTGCTCACGGTGGACAGCACCGAGGAGCACGACAACCGGCAGGCGTGGACCCCGGTCGAGGACCGCGACGTCAGGTGGGAGGGCGCGGACCTGAGTCTCGGCGACCTGGACAGCGTGCGCCTGTTCGAGTGCCGTACCTGCCCCGGGCGCCCGTTCGCCCATCGTTACGGCGCGTAGGAGCCCGCCGGCTCACGGCTGCTCGGTGCTGCCGTCGCGGTCGAACTGGTCCAGGTACGACTCCGGTGCCATGTCCGTGCGGTGCAGCAGGGAGAACACCTCGCTGCCGTGGGCCGGGCCGCCGTCCGCGTCGAGGACGAACACCTGGGTGAGCGGCAGCAGTTCGAAGCCGCCGTCCTCCGCGTACGCGGCGGCCTCGCGCTCGCCGAGCGCCATCGCCTCGTCGAAGGAGCCGGCGCGCCAGAGGGTCCCAGGACGGCACGAGCGGCAAGCCCTCGGTGCGTGGCGTGTACCGAGCAGGATGCGCCGGTGGCGCTGGACCGATCGGGCGGCGCATGCAGCGGAGTGGTTCGCAGACGGCGAGCCTCGGAATGGCTGATGGGTTGAGCACCCGATTTCAGGAGCCGATGTGACCATTGATCCGGCGGACGACGCGAGGACAGCCGACACCGACCGCCGCGTTCAGCGGTGGCAGAGCCTCATTACCCTGGCCGGCTCCGCCGTGGGTATGGCCTTTGTGATCCTGTACTCGGGGTATGTGCTGTTCTACGAACGGGTGGGGGTCAGGCCGGAGGACGTCGGATTCGACCGGCTGGCCGTGTCGGCCAGGACGGCGTCGCTGGTGTTGATCGCGGTCGCGGTCATGGTGATCTGGTTCGTCGGGGCGCCGCTCTGGCGCATCATGAGGCAGCCGCAGGCCCGGAAATTCCTCCCGATCACCATCTTCGTGCTTGCTCTCCTCGTGGTGGTTGTCCTTCTGTCACTCGGCGAGATCCCCGTTCACCAGATGGTGATCATGTCCCCGGTGCTGCTCATCGTCGGACGTTTCTACGAGGAGCTGGTACAGCCCAAGGACCCCGGGACGGCGCCGCCAGCGGGTGGGGCTCCGGCTGTGGGCGGGGCTCGCTGGAGGGCGAGGTTCCGCCGGTGGGCGGCGGCGGTGGGCGGCGGCGGTGGGCGCGGCCGACGGCTGATGTTCGGGCTCGCGGTGGCGGTGGCTCTTGCGGTGGCACTGTTCCTTGAGGAACTCACGGTGATCCACAAGGTCGACGCCGCGCGGACAAGCGGCGACGAGGTCGGCCCGATCTCGTTCTTCATCTACCCGATGCTGGACATCTCGGCCGATCCGGCGCGCGTCTCCTGGCTCGACAAGGACAATCCGCCGCCGGTCGACCTGCTCGACCCCAGGCTGCTCTACCTCGGGCGGAACGCGGACTCGGTGTCGTTCCTGGCGTGCGGCCACGCCGTCCAGGTGCCGCCCACGAAGGTGTCCGTCCAACTGCGGGACCCCGTGCTGCGGGACCGAGTGGATCCACCGGACAAGCGACGTGAGTGCTTCTGCACCTGCGTGGACAAGGCCCAGCCGAACTGCCCGGCCTTTCTGCACCCGTCGGCGGCCGCTACGGTGACGCCTACGCCGGTCCCCACACCGACCCCCACACCGACCCCCACCCCGACTCCGAGGCCTTCGGCCTCACGGGACCCGGTCCCGCCGGTCCGTCCCTGAGGCCGCTCGGCCGGGGTGGACCACCGTTCAACTTCCGTTCGCCGGACGCACTGTCCGAAGTGGTCCGCCGGTACCGTCCGCCGTGGGAGTCTCCTGGGCGTTTCTCGGAGCCCATGGAGGCGGCAGTGTCACATCCCTCGCGCAGAACGGTCCTTCGGACGGGTACGGCCGCCGGCGCCCTCGCGGCGATCCCGGCGTCCACCCTGCTCTGGACCCAGCCCGCCGTCGCCGGCACGCCCGGCCCCGAGCAGGTCCACCTCCAGTGGGGCGACGAGCCGTCCACCGAGATGACCGTCTCCTGGGCGACGGCGGCGAGCGTGAGCCGCCCGCGCCTGCGCCTCGGGACGCCGCGCGGCGGCGGCGGGCGCAGCGTCGACGCCGAGACGCGGACGTACGTCGACGGGCTGAACAAGGTCGAGACCTTCACCCACCACGTCCGGCTGCGCGGCCTGAAGCCCGACACCACGTACGTCTACGACGTCCTGCACGACGGTGCCCAGCCGGTGCGCGGCACCTTCCGCACCGCCCCCGGGCGCGGCCGTGCCGCGTTCCGCTTCACCAGCTTCGGCGACCTCGGCACCGGCGACAACGTGTTCGCGAAGTCCTCGATCCACGGCGCGGCGGCCGTCCGCCAGGTCGAGCAGTTCTCGCCGCTGTTCCACCTGCTCAACGGCGACCTCGCGTACGCCAACAACAACCCGCAGCTCCAGCCGCAGTGCTGGAACGCGTTCATGAACAACCTGTCCAAGTCGGCCGCCAGCCGGCCCTGGATGCCCGCGCCCGGCAACCACGAGGTCGAGGCGGGCGGCGGCGACCTCGGCTACGCCTCCTACCTGACCCGCTTCGAGCTCCCCGACAACGGCACCCGCGACTACTGCGGCAACTGGTACGCGTTCCAGGTCGGTTCGGTGCTCTTCCTGAGCCTCGACGGCAACGAGATCGCGGTCGAGGACGACGCCAGCATCGACCCCGCCACCGGGCAGTCCATCTACATCAGCGACTACAGCGACGGCGCCCAACTGCGCTGGCTGGAGCGCACGTTGTCGCGGGCCCGGGGCGGCAGCGCGGTCGACTGGATCGTCGTCAGCATGCACCAGTTCGCGATGTCCTCGTCCGCCGCCAGCCACGGCGGCGACATGGGCATCCGGGAGAAGCTGATGCCGCTGTTCGACCAGTACGCGGTCGACCTCGTCCTCGCCGGCCACGACCACGACTACGAGCGCACCCACCCCGTGCGCGGCACCGAGTCCGGCGGCCTGCTCACCCCGTCCGTCGCCGACGACGACCTGCGGCAGATCGACACCTCGCAGGGCACCGTCCACCTCATCCTGGGCGGCGGCGGCACCGCCGGCCACGACGACAAGTACCTGCCGGCCGACGGCGACGGCGTCCGCGAGGCCTTCGTCCGCACCCAGCGGCTCACCTTCAAGGCCGACCCGGACGCCAAGGAGAAGGCCACCTGGTCCGCGGTGATCGACCCGGACACCAACCACCCCTACGGCGTCGCGGTCTTCGACGTCGACCCGGGCGTGCTGCCCGGCAGCCGCACCACCATCACCGTGAGCTACTACCACTCGGCCCCGGCCACGGCAGCCAACCCGGTGCCGACGCCCGTGCTCTACGACCAGTTCACCCTGTACCGCGACCGCAGCGACGGCTGGGGCGACGACGAGAACAGCGATGCCAGAGTCGCGGTCGGCCGCCGGTAACCCATCGCGTCCTTGAGGGCCCGCCGCGCACGCCGCGCGGCGGGCCTAACTCTCTTCTGCAACCCACCCGAGGCGCAAGGCGGCCACCGACTGCCTCAGGCCGGACCTCTCAAGCTGGCTCAGCACGTCGTCGAGCGTCTGTGGCGGCTTGCGTCGGCTCAGCGCGATCTCCTGGACGCACGAGTAGACGACGCGCTCATCCAGCCCGATGAGGTCCATGACGAAGTCATCGGCACTCTTCCGCTCGATGTCGAACGAACCGAGGTAGTCGACGGGAAAGTCCTTTCGGTTGTTGGTGACGATGACTTGGGCTCCCGCCCTGATCGCCGCGGCCAACACGTGTCGATCGTCGGGATCCGGGAGCTTGAGCCCCTCGATCAGGGGCTCGAACCCCGTGACGAGGCAGTCCCGGACCGCCTGAACCATCAGCTCTCGACGTCGCTGGAGCTTCTCCGGTGGGATCTGAAAGTCCTTGACGAGGTTGCGATCGACCTCGTCAAGGATGGTGTCAGTCCATTGCGCGCGCACGAGCCCCCGTAGCGAGACACGCATGAGGAGGTCCCTCAGGGTGTTCGGGTACAGCACGCACGCGTCATAGATGACGACGAAGGCCATGTCAGAGCAGCCCCAGCTCCTGGTCCAGTTGCATCAGCTCGTCGGCGGCGTCCTTCCGTGCCGCGTCGTCCTCGCGAAGGTACTGGCGAAGAGCGTCGACACGAATGCGGCGGTGGCGGCCTACGAGCCGGTAGGGGATCTTCTCGGACTCCAGCAGTCCGATGAGGTAGGGGCGGGACACGTTCAGCATGTCGGCGGCCTGCTGAGTGGTGAGCTCCGCATCGACCGGGATGATCTGGACGCCCTGTCCGTTGGCGAGGGCGGCCAGTATCGAGGCGAACATCTCGGCCACCGGTCTTGGGAGCACCAGAGTCTCGTCCTGCGCTCCTGTTTCGAGGTGTACCTGGATGTCCTTGTTGCTGCGACCTGTGTGCGAGAGGTAGTCGTTGATCCGGCTGAGGGCCCGCCGAGCATCGCCCGCATCGACGGCGCCGGGTTCGATCTTCCTGCCTGTGACGGTTCCCATGGCTTCCCTCCGCTGTCCTAATCGAAGTATTCGCAATAAGTGAAGCATTCGCAACAGCGCTTCGGGGTGCTATGCCCTCCCAGGTCTCCTGCTCGGACGGAGGACGGGAAGGCTGCAGCCCCGGGGCGTCAGGGCCGGTCGAGAAGGGCGGCTCCCAGATCGGTGACGGTGTAGTTCACCTCGTTGCGGTAGCGGTGGCCGGTCACCAGCCCGGCTTCGCGCAGCACGGCCAGGTGCTGGGAGACGGCTCCCGGGCTCAGACCGGTGCGTGTCGCCAGTTGGGTCGTGGTGCTGGGCGAGCCGGTGTAGGCCAGGATCCGGGCCCGGCTGCGGCCCAGTAGCCGGGCGAGCGCACCCGTGGTGGCCTCCTGCCGCTCCCACAGGGTGCCGACCGCCCGGGCGGGGTAGATGGCGATCGGCGGTGATGCCGGGTCGCTGGTCACGAGCACGGAGTGGGCGGTGAAGACGCTCGGCAGCAGCGGGAGGCCCCGGCCGCGGAGGTCGATGGCGGTGTCCAGCCGGTCGTCCAGGAGGAGGCGGTCCCCGGCCCAGCACAGCGCGGGGTGGAGGTTCCCGAAGAGGGACTGCACACCGCCACCGGAGAACTGGCGGGTGCGGTACGCGATGTCCGCCTCCAGTACGGCCCGCATGCGCGGCCAGTGCGGGTGGATCGCCGCCTGCCACCATCCGCGGACGGCGTCGACCAGCCGAGGCAGCGCCGACTCGGGGTCGGCGGCCAGCAGCCGGGCGAACGGCGAGGGCGGCGCGTACCGGAAGCCCGCTTCGAGTTCGGCCCGGACGCGGGCCGGCGGGGTGGCCAGGACGACTGCCAGCTCCTCCTCGATCTCGCCGAGCGAGCAGCCCGGTGGCGGTGTCAGGAAATCGGGCAGGCAACTGCTCGACCACACGATGGCTCTCAGCGGAGCGGTCCGGCGGGCGAGGCCCTCGTCCCGGACCAGCTGCCGGGCCTGCCCGATCCAGGGCAGGTGGACCGGGTGGTGCCCGGGCTCGCGCAGCACCCGGAGGCTGGAAACGGTCTCCCACAGCGGCGAGACCGCGAACCTGACGGAGGCGACGTCATCGACGTCGAACCGCACCTCGGTCATGGGGCTCCCTCCCCGCACAGGTGTTTTCGCCCAGACTAAAACACTGGTCGGCCAGGTCGTCCGATGGTGGTGTTGCCGACCGTGACCATGATCAGAGATCGTTCGAGCCTGTTCCTCCACCGGGACTTCCGACGGCTGTGGACCGCCGACGCGGTCAGTCAGCTCGGCGGGAGCGTGACGCTGGTCGCGCTCCCGCTGGTGGCGATCGGAACGCTTCACGCCACGCCGTTCGAGATGAGCCTGCTCGTCGTGTGCGAGTACCTGGCCGCGCTGGTCATCGGGTTGCCGGCCGGCGCCTGGGTGGACCGGATGCGGCAGCGCCGCGTGATGGTGGTCGGCGACCTCTGCCGCGCGGTGCTGCTCGGGTCGATACCGCTCGCCGCGTTCCTGGGCACGCTGACCCTGCTCCAGCTGTACGTGGTGGCGTTCGGGATGTCCGTCTGCACCGCGTTCTTCGACACGGCGTTCCAGAGTCACCTGCCGCACCTGGTAGCGGACGAGCAACTGGTCGAGGGCAACGTCAAGTTGGAGACGACGCGCAGCATCGCGCAAGTGGGCGGTCCGGGTGTCGGAGGGATCGCGGTGGGAGCGCTCACCGCGCCGGTGGCGATCGTCGTGAACGCGGCCACCTTCGTGCTGTCGGCCCTGTCACTGGCCCGCATCCGCACGCCCGATCCGCGGCCGCGCAGCGGCGCCGGCGGCGGGAACCTGCGGTCCGAGATCGCCGAGGGCCTGCGCTTCGTCCTCGGCCACCGGCTGCTCCGCGCGATCACGATCAGCTCGGCGCTCTCCAACATGTGCGGCACGATCAGTGCGTCGATGCTGCTGGCGCTGCTCGCCGGTCAACTTCACCTCTCGGCGTTCCTCTGCGGCCTGGTGTTCAGCGCGGAGGCGGTGGGCGGCCTGCTCGGAGCACTGTGCGTGGAGCGGATCACCGCCAAGTTGGGCCAGGGCCGGGCGATGTGGCTCTCGATGACCCTGAGCAGCGTGTTGTGGCTGCTCGCCCTGCCGATGTACCAGGCGGACGGGCGGTTCGCGATCGCCGTCGCGCTGAACGGCCTGGGCTGGGCCGGCTTCATGACCTTCCGGGTTTCGAGCGTCGCATACCGCCAGCGGCTCTGCCCGAAGCCGCTGCTGGGGCGGATGACGGCATCCTTCCGGTTCGTCGTCTGGGGGCTGATGCCGGTCGGCGCACTGATCGGCGGCGTGCTCGGACAGAGCCTCGGCGTCCGGCAGGCCATGTGGGTCGGCGTCGTGGGCGAGCTCCTCGCGGTGCTGCCGATCCTCTGCTCGCCGCTGCGGACCATGCGCGACCTGCCCGTCGCCGAGAAGGAGGCCGTGCCGGCGGTTGTCTGATCCCGCCTCGGGACCCTCTGCGCGGGGACTAGGCCGGATGGGCATACCCCGCCGCGGGGTGTGTGGTTCAGGCGGCGTCGAGGGGGTGCAGTGGCAGTGTCTTATAAACAAAAGAACCAGCC
>NZ_JBHWGD010000002.1:54627-77498 GCF_042733235.1 Kitasatospora sp. NPDC059722 | reverse complement strand
CGCGCCCCAGGCCCGCCCCCCCCGCGCCCGCCAGGGCGGCGGTCCGGGCGGTTTGTTCAGCCCGCCTGGGTACCATGGGCGCGGGAAGTCGGCCGGATCGACTTCCCGCGCAGAGGGTTCTGAGGATCAGGCGGCTTCGAGGTGGTCCAGTGCGGCGGCGGCCGGTTGGGCGAGCCAGACCAGGCGCGCGGAGATCCCCGGCCGGGTGGTGAAGTGGCGGACGGCGCGCTCGGGGGAGGTGAGGGCCATGCGCGCCCGGCCGTCGATGCTGATGACGTGGGTCGGCCCGTCGGCGTCGGCGAGACCCCAGGCCACGACCCACCCGTCGGCGTCGGCTGCGCCCTCGTCGCACACCTGGACGACGGCGAAGAGCCGGGGTGCGGTGTCGAGTACGAGCGCGCACAACTCCTGTTCGAAGGGCACGTGGGGGTTTGGAGAGGGCGCAGCAGCCATGGAAGTCTCCTACGTGAACGGGAGTTGGGCGCGACGCTGCCACCGCCAAGGGCGGCGGAACGTAACTGACGCAGAATCAAAGATAGCCAGCCCGGTACTATGTAGACCACCGCCTTTGAAGAAGTATTAGCACCGCCACTCCAAAGGGTGAACGGCGCCGGCCATGGCGAGCGAGGGAAGGGAGCAGCGGATGCCACCCAGCAAGATTCCACCGAGCATCCGGCAGCGGCGACTCGGCGCGGAGTTGCGCCGGTTGCGTGAGCAGGCGGGACTGTCGGTCACGCGAGCCGGGGAGCTGCATGGCACCCCGCAGTCCCGGATCAGCAACATCGAATCCGGCGGCTACCCGGTGAGCGCGGACCGGGTGCGGACTCTGGCGCGCCTCTACGGCTGTGCGGATGACGCCCTGATCGAGGCGCTGACGCGTTTGACCGGCGGTCGCACGAGGGGTTGGTGGGAGGAGTACCGCGAGATCCTTCCGGCCGGGGCGCTCGACCTGGCCGTACTCGAACACCACGCGCAGTCGATGCGGATCGCTTCCGCGATCCACGTCCCCGGACTCTTGCAGACCCCGGAGCACGCTCGCGCGCTCTTCCGGGATGTCGTTCCGCCCTTCTCGCCGCCGGAAGTCGAGCATCTCGTCTCCCATCGCATCAAGCGGCAGGCGGTGATCTATGGCGAGCAGCCGATTCCGCTCTCTGCCGTCGTCCACGAGGCTGCACTGCGGATGGGCTTCGGTGGATCGGTGGTCGCCCGTGAGCAACTGGAATACCTGCTGACCGCGAGCGAGCGACCGCACATCGACCTGAGGGTGATCCCGTTCGGCACCGGGAGCTACCCCAGCTCCGGCGCCGGGATTGTGTACTTCGAGGCCGAGGTCGCACGATTGGACAGTGTCCAGGTCGATGGCGACAGATCGGAGTTCATTGACACCGAGCCGCAGTTGATCAAGTATCGGGCTGTGATGGACCGGTTGGAGGCGAGCGCGCTCCGGCCGGACGCATCCCGCGACCTCATCCGCCGAATTGCCCAGAGCATCTGAGACAGGACCGAGTATGGCCGTTCACGACTGGCAGAAGTCCTCGTTCAGTGGTGACGCAGCCAACTGCATCTATGTCGCGGCGGCCCCTGACCGCAGTATCAGGCTCCGGGAGAGTGATGAGCCCGACGTCGTCATCGCCACCTCGCGCGACAGGCTCCGTTCCCTTCTGGTCGGCGTCAAGGCTGGTGAATTCGACCGGCTGACCTCGTCGTAGCGGTGGAGGATCAGGCGGGCGACGGCCTCGTGGGCGGCGAGGGGGGCGCTCGTCCACCTCGCTTCCGTCGTCGCGGCTCGGCGGGCGAAGAAGCCGGGGGCCAGGAGGTAGGTCGCTACTGCTACCTCTCGGTGGCCCTCGGAGTGCAGCGCGGCTACGGCCTCGTGGGGGGTGGGGCTCGCCGCCGACAGGTGGGCCGGGGTGACCGGGCGGCCCAGGTGGGTGGCCAGGAGGCTTGCCATCCGTGTCGTGTCGGCGATGGCCGTCGGGTCGGAGGAGCCGGCGCCGGCCAGGACCACCGGGGCCTCCGGGGTGGCGCCGCTCTCGGCAAGGCGATCGGCCAGGGCTTCGGCGAGCAGCGGGTGTGGGCCCAGCGCGCGGGCGACCTGGGACGTTGGGAGGCCGGCGGCGGCCACCGCTGCCGGGATGTCGACGCGCACGTGGTAGCCGGTGCTCAGGAGGAGCGGGACCAGGATGGGGTTCTGGTGCTGAAGTTGGGCGAGGGCCAGGGCCTGGTCCAGCGACGGCCGGTTCAGGTCCAGGAAGCAGCAGCGGACCGGCAGTTCGGGTCGGAGAAGACGAACGCGGTGAAGTAGCGCTCGAATTGTCGCGGACGACGCCGCGTCCCGGCTCCCGTGCGCCACGGCCAGCAGCATCAGCCCGCCGCCAACCGGTAGCCCCGCTTGGGCACCGTCCGGATGAGCCCCGCATGCGCGCCCAGCGCCGCCCGCAGCCGCCCGACGGCCGCCTCGACCGCGTGTTCGTCCGCGCTCGCGTCCGTCCAGGCGGCGCGCAGGAGTTCGGCGCGGCTCAGCACGTGCCCCGGGCGTTCGGCGAGGGCCCGGAGGACGGCGGCGCCGCGAGGGCTGAGGAGGTGGCTCTCGCCGTCGACCAGTGCCGCGTTGCCCTGGAGCGTCAACACCGCATCGGACAACGGGATTTCGCGCCGGCCGAGGGTGGGAAGCGTCTCCGCCAGCAGCCGGACGAGCGAGCCCAGCCGGCCGCGTTCCGGGTACACCGTCGGCAGCCCGAGGTCCGCGAACGGGCGTGCGCACAGGGCGCCGACGCACACGGGCAGGACGTCCCCGCGCAGGGCGTCGAGGACGGGTTCGCGCAGGCCCTCGGCCTCCGCGGTGGCGAGGAAGGCGGCGACGGCGGGCGCGCTGGTGAAGGTGAGCGCGTGCACCTGGCGCCGGACGGTCTGCTCGACCAGCCGCCGCACCGGGGCCATGTCGTCCGGCGGGGCCCAGCGGTAGACGGGGACGGAGATCACCTCGGCGCCGCGTTCGCGCAGGGCCGCCGCGAAGGCGTCGAGCCGCACGCCGTGCTCCTGGACGGCGATCCGGCACCCGTCGAGGGGGCGGGCGAGCAGCCAGGTGAGGAGCTCGTCGGTGGCTTCGGTGCTGGGGGAGAAGCCCTCGCCGAGGCCGCTGGCCCGTACCGCGCCGGTGGCCTTGGGGCCCCGGCTGAGCACGACCGCGCCCCGGCAGGCCTCGGCGAGGGCGGTTCCGCGGCCCCACCCCTCGGCGGCGCTCATCCAGCCGCGCCAGCCGACGCCCGTGGTGGCGACCACGTAGTCGAGCGGGGCGGCCAGGCACCGCTCGGTGGCCTCGCGCAGGGCGAGGTCGTCGGCGAGCGGCAGGATGCGCAGCACGGGCGCCTCGACCACCTGGGCGCCGCGCCGGGTGAGGAGGGCGACGAGTTCCTCGCGGCGGCGAGCCGCGGTGACCCCGACGGTGAAGCCGGTGAGGGGCCCGGGCTGGGCGGTGGGGGTTGCCATGCCGGTCAGCGTGCGGCGTGCACGTTACGGGGGCGTTGCCCGCCCGTCACCCCCAGGTAAGCGAAAGGGCTGCTCCGGTTACGGCCGGTGTTCCTGGAGCGCACCCTGGGGCCGGGCGGCCGTGAGGGAGGTGTACCGCGCCCGCAACACGGGTGACGCGGTCGCGAAACAGCGGACGGCGACATTCCTCGGCATGACGCTGACCAGCCCGAAGGCGGCCCCCACGCCGACCACCGACACCCACTGCCCGTACTGCTCGCTGCAGTGCGGCATGCGGCTGGGTGGTGGCGTGGACGGCACGCCCGAGGTGCTGGAGCGGCCGGAGTTCCCGGTGAACCGGGGCGCGCTGTGCGGCAAGGGCCGTTCGGCGGCGGCCGTGCTCGCCCGGGACGTCCGGCTGACCGGCCCGCTGCTGCGCGACCGGCCCGGCGGGCCGCTGCGGGCGGTGGGCTGGCCGGAGGCGCTGGACCGCGTGGCGGACGGGCTCGCCCGGGTGCGGGAGCAGCACGGGCCGGACGCGGTGGGCGTGTTCGGCGGGGGCGGGCTGACGAACGAGAAGGCGTACCTGCTGGGCAAGTTCGCCCGGGTGGTGCTGCGCACCGCGAACATCGACTACAACGGCCGGTTCTGCATGTCCTCGGCGGCGGCCGCCCACCGCAGGGCCTTCGGCCTGGACCGCGGCCTGCCGTTCCCGCTGGAGGACATCCCGCACACCGGCTGCCTGATCCTGGTCGGCGGCAACCCGGCCGACACGATGCCGCCGGCCGTGCGCTACTTCCGCGAACTGCGCGAGAACGGCGGCACCCTGATCGTCGTGGACCCGCGCCGCACCCGCACCGCCGAACTCGCCGACCTGCACCTGCAGCCCCGCCCCGGCGGCGACCTGGCGCTCGCGCTGGGCCTGCTGCACCTGGTGATCGCCGACGGCCTGGTGGACAAGGACTTCATCGCCGGGAGGACGTCCGGCTTCGAGGCGGCCCGCGAGGCCGC
This sequence comes from Kitasatospora sp. NPDC059722, assembly GCF_042733235.1. NCBI lineage: Bacteria > Bacillati > Actinomycetota > Actinomycetes > Kitasatosporales > Streptomycetaceae > Kitasatospora > Kitasatospora sp. NPDC059722. The sequence continues at coordinate 73,019 of NZ_JBHWGD010000002.1, read as the reverse complement.
GATGGCGCACTGGCCGGACCGCGTCGAGCGGATCACCGGCGTGCCCGCCCACCAACTGCGCGAGGCGGCCCGGCTGTTCGGCACCGCCGAGACCGGCATGGTGCTCACCGCGCGCGGCCCGGAGCAGCAGAGCAAGGGCACCGACACCGTCGGCGCGTGGATCAACCTGTGCCTGGCGACCGGCAACTCCGGCCGTCCGTACGCCGGTTACGGCTGCCTCACCGGTCAGGGCAACGGGCAGGGCGGGCGCGAGCACGGCCAGAAGGCCGACCAGCTGCCCGGCTACCGCTCGATCGAGGACCCGGCCGCCCGGGAGCACGTCGCCGCGGTGTGGGGCGTGCCTCCCGAGAGCATCCCGGGCCCGGGTAAGTCGGCGTACGAGCTGCTGGACGGCCTCGGCCGGCCGGACGGCGTCCGGGCGCTGCTGCTGGCCGGCTCCAACCCGGCGGTGTCCGCGCCGAACGCCGGGCACGTCACCGAGCGGCTGCGCGCGCTGGACCTGCTGGTCGTCGCCGACCTGGTGCTGTCCGAGACGGCCCGCCTCGCGGACGTCGTCCTGCCCGTGACGCAGTGGGCGGAGGAGGACGGCACCACCACCAACCTGGAGGGCCGGGTCATCCTGCGCCGCCGCGCCTTCGACCCGCCCGAGGGCGTCCGCAGCGAGCTGTGGGTGCTGCGCGAACTGGCCGCCCGCCTGGGTGTCGCGACCGGCTTCCCGGTGGCGGCCGAGGAGGCCTTCGACGAGCTGCGCCGCGCCTCGGCCGGCGGCGACGCCGACTACGCGGGCATCAGCTACCGGCGGATCGCGGCGGAGGACGGCGTGTTCTGGCCCTGCCCGGCCGAGGACCACCCGGGCACCAGGCGGCTCTTCCTCGACCGGTACGCGACCCCGGACGGACGGGCCCGCTTCGCGGCCGTCACCCACCGCCCGGCCGGCGAGGAGCCAGACGAGGAGTACCCGCTGTACCTGACCACCGGCCGGGTGCTCGCCCAGTACCAGAGCGGCGCGCAGACCCGGCGGGTGGCCGAGCTCACCAGGGCCGCGCCCGGCCCGTTCGTCGAGCTCCACCCGCGGCTCGCCGAGCGGCTCGGGGTGGCCGACGGGGAGCCGGTGGCGGTGACGAGCCGGCGCGGACGGGCGGTGGCCCCGGCGCGGATCACCGACGCGATCCGGGCGGACACCGTGTTCATGCCCTTCCACTGGCCGGGGGCGGGCCGGGCCAACAGCCTGACCAACCCGGCGCTCGACCCGGTGTCCCGGATGCCGGAGTTCAAGGTGTGCGCGGTGCGGGTGGAGAAGGCGGCCGGGCCGAGCGGCGGCTGGGCTGCCGGGGACGGCGAGGCAGCGGGCGGGCGGGACGGCGGTTCGGACGGGCAGGCCGCGCGCCCGTTCGACCGGAGTGGCGAGGTGGCCGGGCAGGCCGCGCGCGCCGGACAGGAGGTGGCACCGTGACCAGGGAACCGAGGATCGCCGTCGTCGGCGGCGGCATGGCCGGCGCCCGCTTCGCCGAGCGCTACGGCGCGCTCGGCGGGCCCGGCACCGTCACCGTCTACGGCGCCGAGCCGCGCGCGCCCTACAACCGGGTGCTGCTCGCGGACGTCCTGACCGGGCGCTACGACGCCGAGTCGATCGCGCTGCCGCTCGGCGGGGCCGAAACCAGGCCCGGCTGCGAGGTCGTCGTCCTCGACCCGGCCGCCCGCACGCTGACCCTGGCCGACGGCACCGTCGAGCCGTGGGACGAGCTCGTCCTCGCGACCGGCTCCAACCCGGTGCTGCCGCCGGTGCGCGGGCTGCGCCGCCCCGACGGGCTGGGCCTCGCCGAGGGCGTGCACACCCTGCGCACGCTGGAGGACTGCGGGCGGCTCGCCGAGGAGGCCGTCACCGCGAAGCGCGCGGTGGTGATCGGCGGCGGGGTGCTCGGCGTGAGCGCCGCCCGGGCGCTGGCCGCGCTCGGCGTCCGCACCGAGATCGTCCACCAGGCACCACATCTGATCGAGCGTCAGCTCGACCACGAGGCGGCCGAGGTACTGCGGGAGCGGCTGCTGGCGCTCGGCGTCGAGACCTACGCCCGCAACCGCGCCCGCGCCGTCCACGGCGGGGAGAGGGTCGGCGCGGTGGAACTGGCCAACGGCTACCGGCTCGACTGCGACCTGGTCGTGCTCGCCTGCGGCACCCGCCCCCGCACCGCCCTGGCGTACGGCGCCGGGCTGCCGGTCGGCACCGGGATCCTGGTCGACGACCGACTGGCCGTCGCCGGGGACGTCTCCGCCGGGAACGTGTCCGCGATCGGCGACTGCGCCGAGCACCGCGGCACCGTCCACGGCCTGGCCGGCCCCGCCTGGGAACAGGCCGACGTGCTCGCCCGGCGGCTGTCCGGCGCCGACCCGGACGCCCGCTACACCGGCAGCGTCCCGCGCGCCCGGCTCAGCACCGGCGACCTGGAGTACGCGGCCTTCGGCGCCGTGGACGAGACCCTCGACCCCGGTCTCGACGTCCTGCGGATCGCCGACGCGACCCGCGGCAGCTACAAGAAGCTCGTCCTGCGCGGCGACCGCCTGGTCGGCGCGATCCTGCTCGGCGACCTGGCCACCGTGGACGCGCTGGCCGGCGCCTTCGAGAGCGGCGGACCGCTCGGCGGCCACCCCCTGCACCTGCTCACCCGAGGAGAACCGCGATGACCATAAGCAATGGGATGACGCCCGACCACCGCAGCAGCCGTGACCTCGTCCTGGTCGGCCACGGCATGGTCGGCCAGCGCTTCCTGGAGGCCTTCACCGCGCTGCCCGCCGCCCGCGGCTGGCGGATCACCGTGCTCGCGGAGGAGCCCCGGCCCGCGTACGACCGGGTCCACCTGAGCGCACTGTTCGACGGCCGCACCGCCGAGGACCTCTCGCTGTGCCCGCCCGGCTTCCCCGCCGAGCACGGCATCGACCTGCGCCTCGGCGACCCGGCCACCGCGATCGACCGGGCGGCGCGCCTGGTGCGCACCCGATCGGGCGCCGAAGTCCGCTACGACGCCCTCGTGCTGGCCACCGGCTCGGTCCCGTTCGTCCCGCCGGTGCCCGGCAAGGACGCGCCCGGCTGCCACGTCTACCGCACCATCGAGGACGTCGACGCCATCCGCTCGGACGCGGAGAAGGCCGCCACCGGCGTCGTCGTCGGCGGCGGGCTGCTCGGCCTGGAGGCCGCCGGCGCACTGCGGGCCGGCGGACTGACCACCCACGTCGTCGAGTTCGCGCCCCGCCTGATGGCCGTCCAGGTCGACGACGGCGGCGGCGCCGTGCTCCGCCGCAAGATCGAGGACCTCGGTGTGACGGTGCACACCGGCGCCGGCGCGAGCGGCGTCGTCACCGGCGAGGACGGCCGGGTCACCGGGCTCGCGCTCTCCGACGGCCGCGAACTCGCCGCCGACCTCGTGGTGTTCTCGGCCGGCGTGCGCGCCCGCGACCAGCTCGCCCGCGACTGCGACCTGCCGGTCGGCGCCCGCGGCGGCGTCGTCGTCGACGAGCACTGCCGCACCGCCGACCCGGCGGTCCTCGCCATCGGCGAGTGCGCCCAGGCCGCCGACGGCCGCGTCTACGGCCTCGTCGCGCCCGGCTACCAGATGGCCGAGACGGCGGCACGGACGCTGGCCGACCTGCCCGGCGAGGGCTTCACCGGCGCCGACACCTCCACCAAGCTCAAGCTCCTCGGCGTCGACGTCGCCAGCTTCGGCGACCCGCACGGCACCGCCGAGGGCGCGCTCGACGTGCTCTACAGCGACAGCCGCGGCGGCGTCTACCGCAAGCTCGTCATCGGCCGGGACGGCGCCCTGCTCGGCGGCGTCCTGGTCGGCGACACCGACGCCTACGGCACGCTGCGCCCGCTCGCGGTGGCCGGCAAGCCGCTCACCGTCCCGGCCGAACAGCTCGTGCTGCCCGCCGGGTTCGCGAACGCCGGACCGGTCGCCCTGCCCGATGACGCGGTGCTCTGCTCCTGCCACAACGTCACCCAGGGCGCCGTCCGCGCCGCCGTCCGCGACCAGGGCTGCGACAGCGTCGCCGCCGTCAAGAAGTGCACCCGGGCCGGCACCGGCTGCGGCAGCTGCGTCAAGATGCTCGGCACCGTCGTCACCGAGGAGCTGGAGGCGGCCGGCGTCAGCACCGACAAGGGCCTGTGCGAGCACTTCGCCCACACCCGTGCCGAGTTGTACGAGATCGTCCGCGTGACGGGGATCGGGAGCTTCTCCGACCTGCTCGACCGGCACGGCAGCGGCGAGGGCTGCGAGGTCTGCAAGCCCACCGTCGCCTCCATCCTGGCCAGCCTCGGCAACGGCCACATCCTCGACGGCGAACAGGGCGCCCTCCAGGACTCCAACGACCACTTCCTCGCCAACATCCAGCGCAACGGCTCCTACTCGGTCGTCCCGCGCGTACCCGGCGGCGAGATCACCCCCGAGGGCCTCATCGCGATCGGCGAGATCGCCCGCGACCACGGCCTCTACACCAAGCTCACCGGCGGCCAGCGGATCGACATGTTCGGCGCCACCGTCGACCAACTCCCGGTGATCTGGCGCAAACTGGTCGACGCCGGCTTCGAGTCCGGCCACGCCTACGGCAAGTCGCTGCGCACCGTGAAGTCCTGCGTCGGCGAGACCTGGTGCCGCTACGGCGTCCAGGACTCCACCACGCTCGCCATCGAACTGGAGCTCCGCTACCGGGGGTTGCGCTCCCCGCACAAGCTCAAGTCGGCCGTCTCCGGCTGCGCCCGCGAGTGCGCGGAGGCGCAGAGCAAGGACTTCGGCATCATCGCCACCTCGGCCGGCTGGAACCTCTACGTCGGCGGCAACGGCGGCATGACGCCCCGGCACGCCGACCTGCTCGCCGCCGACCTCGACCGCGAGACGCTCATCCGCACCATCGACCGCTTCCTGATGTTCTACATCCGCACCGCCGACCGCCTCGAACGCACCTCGGTCTGGCTGGAGCGCCTGGAGGGCGGCCTCGACCACCTGCGGGCCGTCGTCCTCGACGACTCGCTCGGCATCGCCGCCGAGCTCGACGAACTGATGGCCCGTCACATAGGCGGCTACCAGGACGAATGGGCCGAGACCCTGGCCGACCCCGACCGGCTGCGGCGCTTCTCCTCCTTCGTCAACGCCCCCGGAACCCCCGACCCGGCCGTGACCTTCGTCCCCGAACGCGGCCAGATCCGCCCCGCCCGCCCGGGCGAGGACGGACACACCCTCGAATCCCCGGTCCTCATCGCCGGGGCCCGACTGGAGGTGCTCACCCCGTGACCGTTCAGATCCACGACGTTCAGATCCACGACGGCACCCGCTGGCACGCCGTCTGCACCCTCGACGACCTGCAGCCCGGCCGCGGCAGGGCCGTCCTGCTCTCCGAGGCGCACCAGGTCGCGCTGTTCGTCGACCGCGCCGGGAAGCTGTACGCCGTCGACAACCTCGACCCGTTCAGCGGCGCCCAGGTGCTCTCCCGCGGCCTGCTCGGCAGCCGCGGCGACCGCCCCACCCTCGCCTCGCCGATGTACAAGCAGGTCTTCGACCTCACCGACGGCCGCTGCCTCGACGAGGACACCGCCCCCGACGGCCGCCCGGCCGTCCTGAAGGTCTGGCCCGTCCGGGTCTCCGGAGGTGCGCAGTGACGACAGTCGTCGAGGCCGGTACGGCCGGACCGGCCGAACTGCGCGGCTGGGACCCGGAGGACGAGGAGTTCTGGCAGCGGGCCGGCGCCCGCATCGCCCGGCGCAACCTCGTCTTCTCCGTCCTCTCCGAGCACATCGGCTTCTCGGTGTGGAGCCTGTGGTCGGTGCTCGTGCTCTTCCTCGGGCCCCAGTACCACATCGACACGGCGGGCAAGTTCACGCTCACCGCGCTCCCGACCGCGCTCGGCGCGCTGCTGCGCCTGCCGTACACCTTCGCCGTCGCGCGGTTCGGCGGACGGAACTGGACGGTGATCAGCGCCCTGCTGCTGCTCGTGCCGACCGTGCTCGCCGCCCTCGTCCTGAAGCCCGGCGTCTCGTACGGGACGCTGCTCGCGGTGGCCTGCGTGGCCGGCGTCGGCGGCGGCAACTTCGCCTCGTCCATGGCCAACATCAACGCCTTCTACCCGCACCGGCTCAAGGGCTGGGCGCTCGGCATCAACGCGGGCGGCGGCAACCTCGGCGTGCCGGCCGTGCAGCTGCTCGGGCTGCTCGTCCTCGCCACGGCGGGCGCGGCCCACCCGCGGCTGCTGCCGCTGATCTACCTGCCGCTGATCGTGCTCGCGGCGGCGGGGGCCTGGTGGAGGATGGACAACCTGCCGGCGTCGTCCGCCGGTTCCAAGGAGGGGCGGGCGCTGCGCGAGGTGGCCCGGGACCCGTACGGCTGGGCCGTGTCCGCGCTGTACATCGGCACGTTCGGCTCGTTCATCGGGTTCGGCTTCGCCTTCGGGCAGGTGCTCCAGGTGCAGTTCCACGACCGCTTCGACACCCCGGTCAAGGCTGCCGCGCTCACCTTCCTCGGGCCGCTGCTCGGCTCGCTCCTGCGGCCCGTCGGCGGACGGCTCGCCGACCGCTGGGGCGGCGCGCGCGTCACGCTCGCGACGTTCGCGGCCATGGGCGCCGGGACGGCCGTCGTGCTCGCCGCCTCCCGGGCGGGCTCGCTGCCGCTGTTCCTGGCCGGGTTCGTCGCGCTGTTCGTCCTCAGCGGGATCGGCAACGGCTCGACGTACAAGATGATCCCCGCGCACTACCAGGGCCGGGCCCGCGCCGCCGTCGCCGCGGGCGCCGACCCCGCGGCGGCGGAGACCGACGCACGGCGGCGCTCCGCCGCGCTCATCGGGCTCGCGGGTGCGATCGGGGCGTTCGGCGGGGTGATCGTGAACCTCGCCTTCCGGCAGTCCTTCCAGGCCAGCCACAACGGGGACGCCGCCTACGTGGGCTTCCTGGCGGCCTACCTGGCGTGCTCGGCGCTCACCTGGGTCGTCTGGCTGCGGCCGGGCGCGCGGGCCGGGCTGGTGCGGCAGGCGGCCTGAGGCCGGTGACGGGCGCCGGGGCGGCGCGTGCCGGGGGGTGTGAGCCGTTCGGGCCGCCCGGCGCGCGGGGCCGGGGGCGGGCGATTAGCGTCGGCCGCAGCTCGTCCTAGCCCCAGGGAGGTTGGCAGTGCAGCGGTGGATCATCCTGACGGTCCTCACCACGGCCCTCAGCGGCCTGGCAGTACCCGCAGTGCCCGCAGTGGCCGATGCGGGCCCCGATCAGCCGACGACGTCGGTCACCATCGACGGCGCGCGGATCGACCAGAAGATCCCGGGCAAGGTCCGGGTCGACGTCACATACGTGTGCGGGGTGGCCGCCGAGGCCAGGTCGCTGACCGTCACGGTGGAGCAGCAGGACCCGGAGGACGCCGCCACGAAGGCCTTCGGCTCCACCCGCACGGCCGACACGGACATCCAGTGCGACGGGACGGAGCAGCACCGCCAGCTCATCGTGTCGTCCAAGACCACCAACTGGATCCCCGACGTGGACGCCGTCCTGACCGCCACGGTCTCCAACCTCGGCTCCGCCCCGCCGGCCTCGGCCGACGCCCGCCGGATCCGGCTCGCCACCCCCACCCCCGCCGCAACCGGCTGATGCGCCCGCCGACCCGGCTCGCCCGGGCCGGCGGCGCCCTCCTCCTCGCCGCCGGCCTGAGCGCATCCCTCACCGGATGCCTCAGCGCCTACATCGGCTCGGCGCCGGAGGACAGCGGCCCCACCACCGCACCCGCCGCGCCACGGCTCCCCACGACGGCGGCCCCCAGCGGCCCGACGGCGGTGACGGTGACGATCGGGAACTTCCTGTTCCAGCCCGCGAACTTCACCGTCCGCCCCGGCGGCACCGTCACGGTGGTGAACGCCGACACGGTCGAGCACACCCTCACCGCCCAGGACCGCACGTTCGACACGGCCCCCATCGCCCCGGGCGCCTCGGCCACCTTCAAGGCACCGGCGCAGCGCGGCGCGTACTCGTACCAGTGCACGTTCCACCACTTCATGCGGGGCATCCTGACGGTGGGTTAGGCCCGTCGTGGAGTCCCCGCCGTTCGACGGGACGATGGATCCGGCCGGGCCGGACCGCGGCGTGTGCCCATGGCCGATCCCGCTCCGTAGCCGCAAGTTCACTGGTCACGACTGCTGCTCCCTTTGCACCCCATGCTCTACAGTGCTGTAGAACTAAGAGCTGGTAAAGCAGGCGCCAAGGCGGGGGCGACGCGAACAGCGAACGGGGTTGAACCATGGACAGACCGCTCCGGCTACCTCAGCAGGACCGGGCCGACTTCGAGACGGTGCTCAGCAGGGCGCTCGCGGGGGCGGCGGTGCAGGCCGCGCTGCGCGCGAGGGGGGAGCAGGCGCACGGGGTCGAGCGGTTGCGGCGGTGTGCGCGGGACAACGCGGAGTACGTGCTGGCCGCCGCCGCGCCCGAGTACGAGCGGTACGCGGGGTTGCGGGCGGACGCCGACGCGGAGGCGCGGCTGCCGGTGGACGCGCCTGCGCCGGAGCGGGCCTCGGGGTGGCTGGGGGTGCTGGCGGTGATCGTGCCGCTCGTCTCCGGGGCCGCGGCCGGGATCTTCCTGCTGCTCGGCTACGCGCTCGGGCTGGCCGACGACTCGGAGGTGCTGGGCGGGGCGCTGGTCGGTGCCGGGTGGGTCGCGGCCGGGGTGGCGCTGGTGAGTGCGCTGGCGGGCGGGATCGGGCTGGCCGCCGCGGCCTCGCGCTCGCGGGCGGCCGAGGGCGGTGACGCCGGGGCCCCGGGCGAGTTGGCGCTCGCGCGGGACGCCTGGCGGACGGCGCTGGCGGAGCGCGGGATGGTGCCGTACCTGGTCGCCCAGGCGAACGCCGGGCGCGGCGGGGCCACCGCCGCGCCCGGGTCGCGGGTGTAGAAGCCGGATACGGGCAAGGAGACCTCAAGGAGCCTGCGGTTTCGGCTGGTTGCCTTCACCGGTACGAAGGCTCCTTGGATGATCCGGTCGGCTGTGCAGGGGTGGGCGCGGGCTGCTGTTCGACGAACTCCAGCAGGTTGCCGACCGGATCCTGGGTGTAGAAGCGGCGGTTCGGCGGCAGCGAGGTGTCCCACACGACCAGCGCGCCGGAGCTCTCCAGCCGGCTCGCGAAGGCGTCGATCTCGTCGACGACCAGGCCGGGGTGGGCCTTGGCGGTCGGCCGGAAGGCGTCCTCGATGCCCAGGTAGAGCCGGACGCGGCCACCGTCGGCGGCGAACCAGCACCCGCCGCGTGCGGCGAGCGAGGCCGGGCGGGGGAGCTCGGCCATCTGCAGGATGTCGCCGTAGAAGGCGCGCAGCATGGCCTCGCTGCCGGGTGGGGCGGCGAGTTGGACGTGGTCCAGGGCGGTGATCACCGAAGGGTTCCTCTCGTGGTGCGGTGCAGGGGGCGGGAGTTGGCGGGTGTAGTCGTCAACGGTGCTGGGACGGAGGCGGGTTGGCGCCGGGCCGATGCGGTCCCCGGCGCCGCTCGCGGACGGCGTCCACGAGGATCCGGACGGTCGGGACGGGCAGGTCCAGTCGGCGGGCGATCCACGGCGCGGTGTGACCGCCGAGGGCGAGCACCCAGGCCGCGTAGAGCTGGTTGAGCTGCGGCCCGTCCTCGGTGAGCAGCAGCGGGCGGACGGCCTCCATCGGGAAGCCCTCCAGGGCGCGGGTGCTGTAGACGGGGCCGTCCGGGCCCGGCGGAGGCAGCGGGAGCCTCCGCCGGGCCGCCAGGCGGCGGCCGACGAGCAGCGCGCCGACGAGCAGCAGACCGGTGGCGGCGGACCCGATGAGGGCGGCGCCGATCACCGGCCGGTCCGGGTCCGAGGCCTCGTTCAGCGCGAGGCCTTCGAGGACGAGCAGCGTCAGGACGACGAGCAGCCCCGCCGCCTCGCCGCGCCGCGGGAGCAGCTTGCCGGGAGTCATCGGAAACCTCATCGTGGCCGTGGTGACGGTGAGTTGGCGAAATGGGTCAGGCCGCGGCGGCCAGCCGGGGGTCGTACTTGTAGCCGACCTGGCGGACGGTCGCGAGGGTGGGCCGGTGCCCGGGGCCGAGCTTGCGGCGTATCCGGGCGATGTGGGTGGAGATGGTGCGGGTGTCGCCGTTGTCGGGGCGGCCCCACACGCTCTCCATCAGCTGGCGGCGGCTGTGCACCCGCAGGGGGTTGGCGACCAGGTGGGCGAGCAGCTCGAACTCCATGAAGGTGAGGTCGACTTCGCGGCCGTTCACGGTGGCGACGCGCTGCTCGGGGTCGATCGCCAGCCCGTTCGGCGGGGTGTCGTCCCCGGCCTGCGGGCGGATGGCCCGGACGGTGGCGGCCCGGACGGAACCGGCCTGTGCGGGGACGCGCTCGGCGGGGGCGGCGGGAACGGCGGGGGCGGCCTTGGCCGCGGGGGCGCTCGCCGTCGTGACGGCGCGGAGGGCGGCCCGGTGGTCGGAGAAGATGACGTCGAGCCGGGGGTAGCGGACGGCCATGACGGGACTTCCTTCGGCGTGATTCTGCTGGTGGAGTGGGTGGCAGGGGCGGACGGGCGGTCAGCTCTCGGCGTGCCAGCGGGCGCACAGCCCTGCCGTCCCGTCGGCGGCGGTGACGGCCTCCCAGCGGGCCCGCAGGCGCATCGGCGGCCCGGCCGGGGCCTGCGAACCGATGGCCCGGAGCACGGTGTCGTCGATCGGGCCCGCGGTGATCGAGCCCGCGGCGATCGGGCCCGCGGCGATCCGGCCGAGGACGCCGGCGAGGGCGGCGCGCAGGCCGCGGGGCGGAACGGTCCGGGTGGTGGTGGGGTGGAAGAAAGCGGCGACGGACATGGCGACTCACCTCGGGTTCAACGGTCGGCGGGCGTGCGAGGGCATGCCCCGGCCGGGCGTGGCGTGGGGTTGGCGGGTTGACGCGCGGGCCCGCCTGGCGGCGTGCGACGGTGACCCCCTGCGGGCACGGCACCGCGACCCGGGGCGGCCGTCCGATGCAGGGCCGCGCGGGCACGGTGGTGTGCGCATGCACTGACGAAACGTCAGGAGCATGGTGGGATAAGGGGGTTCAGCGTCTGCCGGAGGCGTGCTCGGGCATGCGGGAACGGGGCCGACTGTGGCCCGGACTACTACTACTGCTGTCCATGCGATCGCCTCCTTCCGGTCGGACGCACCACGGGCGGTGCGTTCATCGACTCGGCAGGAGCTCGCCAACCTGCCCCCCGGGCCGCCGGCTCACCCCAACTCGTCAGAGCTTTGGCACTTCACGGCGTAATCCCCGGCCGCAACGGGCACTGCGGGGAAGCCACTTGGGATCAACCCTTAGGTCGGGAAGATCTGTCCTGAACCTGGGCGTCTCTCGACGTCGTCGGGTCAGTGGCCTGTGTCCGTGAAGACGCCTCACCGAACGAGGTGCCTTTTCAAACACCCGAAAGCATAGCCCGGAACCGGGCGATCCTCGACACCTTTGTCGAACTTCTGACACGAACTCCCGGCGAACTCCCGGTACGAACGCCCTCCCCGGAGCGCATGACGTTCGGGTGCCATCCGATTACGGTGGGTGGGAGGCGCTGTGGATCCGGGACCGGTGGTCCACAGTGGTAGGGGAGGCCGGACCATGGGACTCACCAGTCACAAGCTGCTCGCGCTGACGGCGCTGTTCACCGTGGCCACGGTGCTCGGCACGCTGTGGGTGTGGCCGAAGTTGGCCGTCCGGAGCTGGCCGGCGATGTTCCTGCGGCTCGGCACGATCGTGCTCACGCAGCTGGCGCTGGTCGCCACGCTGGGGCTCGCGGTGAACGACTACTTCGTCTTCTACAGCAGCTGGTCCGACCTGCTGGGGCACGATCGCGGGGCGGCCGTGATCCAGGGCGCCGGAGCCACCCCGAGCGCTACGGGGACGAGCGGTGCGGGGGCGAGCGGTACGGGGACCAGCGGTGCCGGGACGACCGGCACCGGGCCCGCCCGCTCGCCCGCCGGGATCCAGGTGCTCGGCACGGCGGACATCACCGGCGCCCCGGCGGGCAGCCGCGACCCGGCGCAGATCGGGCGGCTCGACAAGGTCCGCATCCCCGGCGGGACGACCGGTCTGAGCACCGACGGTTACGTCTACCTGCCGCCGCAGTACTTCCAGCCGGGCGGCGAGCACCGGCAGTTCCCCGCGCTGCTCGTGATGACCGGCTTCCCCGGCGACGCCGCCAACCTCGTCACCAAGCTGCGCTACCCGGCGTACGAGCTCGACCTGCTGCGGAAGGGCGCGATGCGGCCGGCCGTGCTCGTGCTGATGCGCCCGTCGCCGTCGATGCCCCGGGACAGCGAGTGCGAGGACGTCCCGAACGGCCCGCAGGCGCAGTCGTACTACACGACGGACGTCCCGGCCGACCTGCGCGCCTCCTACCGGGTCCTGGACGGCACCGGGAGCCTCGGCGTGATCGGCGACTCGACGGGCGGCTACTGCGCGCTCAAGCTCGGCATGGTGCACCCGCAGACCTTCCCGGCCGTGGTCTCGCTCTCCGGCTACTTCAAGGCGGCGGACGACATCACGACCGGGGACCTCTTCGGCGGCAGCGCGCAGCGCCGCGACGAGGCCGACCTCACGTGGCGCCTCGCGCACCTGCCGATGCCGTCGCTGTCGGCGCTGCTCGCGGACAGCAAGGAGGACGGGAGCACGTACGCGGACTCGTCGGCCTTCGCGGCGGCGGCCCGTCCGCCGCTCACGGTGGCGCAGGCCACGGTGGACTCGGGCGGGCACAACTTCACGACCTGGACGCGACTGCTCCCGCCCTCGCTCACATGGCTGAGCGACCACCTCAACGCCCCATCTCCGTAGGAACGTTGGCATGGCGCTGCCCCCGTCCGGGCGGATCGGACGGGGGCGGCGGAGGGGGGCTCGCCGGGCCGGCCCCGGCGGCCCTGGTCGTGGTGCCGCGGTGATGCGGTCGGTGGCGTGGTGCCGCGATGCCGCGATGATGCGGTGCCGCGGTCGGTGGCGTCAGCGGGCGAGGAGCGGGAGCGGGGCGCCCGTGCGGGCGGGGAGTTCGAGGCGGGTCAGCAGATCGGACGGGGACACCTCGACGACCCGGCATCCGGCCCGGTGGCGGCAGTGGCGGGCGACCGACGCGTGGCGCAGCCGGTCGAGCCGACGGCGGGTGGCGGCGCCGATCACGAGGATGTCGTCCGGGCCGGTGACGGCGCCGACCAGGGCGGGTCCCGGTTCGGAGTTGACCACCACGGGGTGGACGACCAGGCCGGACGGGTACCCGCCGTAGGCCTGTTCGAAGGCGATGTCGAGGCGCCGGCGGGCGGCGTGCTCCAGTTCGGACAGTGGTCGCAGCCCGTCCCGGTCGTGCGCGGTCCAGGCGGCGACCGGCACGAGGGTGGCTCCGTGCCGCGCCGCTTCGCCGACGGCGTGGTAGAGAGCGGCGAGACTGCTCAGTGATCCGCTCAGGCCGACGATCACTCGGGTGGTCCCGGTCATGGCCGTTCGCCTCCGTGTGCCAGTTTGTCTTCGTGTGGGTGCGTGTCTTCGGTTCCGTCATGTCCAGTGAACCCCGGAACCACCCCGTCCGCGTCGCCGCTGACGCTGCCATGACGCGTGTCGCCCGCATCTTGACGGCCCCCTGACAGCCGTGCGTACTAGTAGCACCGGTGCCGGTACCGCTACTCGCACCGGCGGCGGTCAGCCCAGCCCCGGGACGAACTCGATCAGCAGGTCGATCGCCTTGATGCCGAGGAACGGCAGGACCAGCCCGCCCAGCCCGTACACCCGCAGGTTGCGCCGGAGCAGGTCGGTCGCGGAGGCGGGCTGGTAGCGGACGCCGCGCAGGGCGAGCGGGATGAGCGCGACGATGATCAGCGCGTTGAAGATGATCGCGGAGGCGATCGCGGACTGCGGGCTGTGCAGCCCCATGATGTTGAGGTGGTGCAGCCCGGGGTAGGCGTTCGCGAACATCGCGGGGATGATCGCGAAGAACTTGGCGACGTCGTTGGTGATCGAGAAGGTGGTCAACGCGCCCCGGGTGATGAGGAGTTGCTTGCCGACCCGGATGATGTCGATGAGCTTGGCCGGGTTGGAGTCGAGGTCGACCATGTTGCCCGCCTCCTTCGCCGCCGGGGTGCCGGAGTTCATGGCGACGCCGACGTCGGCCTGGGCGAGGGCGGGGGCGTCGTTGGTGCCGTCGCCGGTCATCGCGACCATGTTCCCGGCGGCCTGCTCCTGGCGCAGGTAGGCGAGCTTGTCCTCGGGCGTGGCCTCGGCGAGGAAGTCGTCGACCCCGGCCTCCTCGGCGATGGCCTTGGCGGTGAGCGGGTTGTCGCCGGTGACCATGACCGTGCGGATGCCCATCCGCCGCAGCTCGGCGAAGCGTTCGGCGATGCCCTCCTTGACGACGTCCTTGAGCTCGACGACGCCGAGCGCGCGGGCGCCGTGCCGGTCGTGCACGGCGACGAGCAGCGGGGTGCCGCCGTCCCCGGCGATCCGGTCGACGAGCGGTTTGGCCGCCATCGGCAGCCGGCCGCCGGACTGCACGACCCACTGGGCGACGGCGTTCGCGGCGCCCTTGCGGATGAGGCAGGCGGTCCCGTCGGGCCAGCTCAGGTCGACGCCGCTCATCCGGCTGTGCGCGGTGAACGGGACGGGCCGCTGTTCGCCGAGCTCGCCGGGCGCCCTTGGCGGCACCCAGTACTGACGGTTCGTCAGTTCGACGAGCGAGCGCCCCTCCGGCGTCTCGTCCGCGGCGGACGCCAACTGTGCCGCCTCGGCGAGCTGTTCGGTCGTCGCGCCGGGCAGCGGGTGCAGGGCGACGGCCCGCCGGTTGCCGTAGGTGATGGTGCCGGTCTTGTCGAGCAGCAGCACGTCGACGTCCCCGGCGGCCTCGACGGCCCGGCCGGAAAGGGCGACGACGTTGCGCTGGACGAGCCGGTCCATCCCGGCGATGCCGATCGCGGAGAGCAGCGCGCCGATGGTCGTCGGGATGAGCGCGACCATCAGGGCACACAGCACGACGGTGGTCTGCGGGGCGTGCGCGTAGATGGCCATCGGCTGGAGGGAGACGACGGAGAGGATGAAGATGATGGTGAGCGACGCGAGCAGGATGTTGAGCGCGATCTCGTTCGGCGTCTTCTGTCGGTTGGCCCCCTCGACCAGGCTGATCATCCGGTCGATGAAGCTCTGCCCGGGCCGGGAGGTGATCCGGACGACCAAGTGGTCCGAGAGCACTCTGGTGCCGCCGGTGACGCTGGTGCGGTCGCCGCCGGACTCGCGGATGACGGGGGCGGACTCGCCGGTGATCGCGGACTCGTCGACGCTGGCGACGCCCTCGACCACCTCGCCGTCCTGCGGGATCACCTCGCCGGCCGATACGAGCACGATGTCGTGCAGCATCAACTCGTTGGCGGGGATGACTTCGTGACGGTGGTCAGGGATGCCGACCCGCCAGTGCAGCAGCCGTCGGGCGGTGGTGCCGGCCTGCGCGCGGCGCAGCGAGTCGGCCTGCGCCTTGCCGCGCGCCTCGGCGACGGCCTCGGCGAGGTTGGCGAACAGCACGGTGAGCCAGAGCCAGAAGCCGATGAGCCACGCGAACACGCTGGGGCGGGCGACGGCGGTGAGCGTGGTGAGGGCCGAGCCGGTCTCGACGACGAGCATGACCGGGTTGCGGACCATCGTGCGCGGGTGCAGCTTGCGGACGGCGGCGGGCAGGGCCTCGGCGAGCTGCTGCCGGGTGATGAGGCGACGGCGTCCGTTGGCGGGGCCGCTGGGCCGATGACTGGGGTGCTGCGGTTGCTGTGGTTGCTGCGGGTGGGGCGCGTGCTGCGGGTGGTCGGTGGTGTCCGTGAGGGCCGTACGGCGCATCGTCTCGGGGACCTTCCGGGCTGCCCCTTGCGGTGGGGCGGCGGGTTCGGTGGCGACGGGAACGGCGGACAGCCCACCACCGGATTCCTGTGCGCCATGCCGGTCTTGACGCGGGCTTGGCGGCGGAACGGCCTTCTTTGACAGTTCCCTGACACCATGATCGATCCGGCCTCCGACCTGCGCGAACACCCGTTCGGGGGGTTGGGGTCGGGGGGAATGTCAGGAAGTCGTCAAGGTGGGCCCCGTTCGCGTAGGTCACGCGTCAAGGGCGGGTGCGGTCGGTGTGCGATGGGTTTGCACTGGAACCGGGGGCCGCGGACGACGGCCCTCCACGACCTTCCCTGGGAGTCTTCGATGACCACCGCCACCGCCCTGATCGACGTCGACGAGCCGCTTGAACGCACGATCCGCCTCGTGCCCGTCGCCGAGCGCCCCGAGCCCGCGCCCGCCGCCCCGGCCCCTTCCGAGGTCGACCGCAGCCGTACCCGCCCGGCGCACTGCCGGTACGCGATGCACTTCGAGGACTGACCGCCACCCGCTCGACGTTCCGTAGGAGCCGCAATGACCCAGCTCACCGCCCCTCCCTCCGTGACCTCCACCTCCGCCGACGCGCTCGGCGGCCCCTGGCCCGCGTCGGCGCGGACGGGGCCCGGCGGGGAGGTGCTGGTCGGCGGAGTCGGGCTGGCGGAGGCCGCCGAACGGTTCGGCACGCCGCTGTACGTCCTCGACGAGGCCGAGGTGCGGGGGCGCGCCCGCGCGTACCGCCGGGCGCTGCCGCACGCGGACGTGCTGTACGCGGGCAAGGCGTTCCTGTGCAGCGCGATGGCGGACTGGGTCGCGGAGGAGGGACTGGGCCTGGACGTCTGTTCGTCGGGTGAACTGTGGCTGGCCTCGTCCGCCGGGTTCCCGGCGCAGCGGATCCTGCTGCACGGCAACGCGAAGTCCCCGGAGGACCTGAGGCTGGCGCGGCGGTTGCGCGTCGGCCGGATCGTCATCGACGGGCCGGCGGAGATCGCTCGGCTCGCGGCGCTGGTGGCGGCGGACACGCCGCAGAAGGTGCTGGTCCGGGTCGTCCCGGGGATCGCGGCCGGGCACCACGCGGCCGTGCGGACGGGGGTGGGCGGCCAGAAGTTCGGCTTCCCGATCGAGGGCGGCGACGCGGCCGATGCCATTGCCCGGGTGCTCGACCAGCCGGGGCTGGAACTGGTCGGCCTGCACTGCCACTTGGGCTCGCAGATCACCGAGATCGAGCCGTTCCTCCAGTCCGTGGACACGCTCGTACGGCTGCTCGCCGACGTGCGCGACCGGCACGGCGTCGAGCTGCCCGAGCTCGACCTCGGCGGTGGCCACGGCATCCGGTACCTGCCGGGCGACGAGGAGCTGGACGTCGCCGAGTTCGCGGTGCGGGTGACGGACCGGCTGGCGGTGCGCTGCGCCGAGGCGGGCCTGGAGGTGCCGCGCCTGATCGTCGAACCCGGCCGGGCGATCGCCGGCCCGGCGGCTGTGGCGGTGTACCGGGTGCTGTCCGTGAAGCACACGGCGGACGGGCGGACGTTCGCGGCGGTGGACGGCGGCATGAGCGACAACCCGCGGCCGGTGCTGTACGGGTCGGAGTACACCGTGCGGATGGTGGGCCGCCGTACGGACGCGGGGACGGCGCGGGTCGACGTGGTCGGGCGGCACTGCGAGGCCGGGGACGTGCTCGTGCGCGACGCGCCGCTCCCTGCGGATCTGCGGCCGGGTGACCTGCTGGCCGTCCCGGCGGCGGGGGCGTACCAGCTGTCGATGGCCAGCGGCTACAACATGGTGGGTCGTCCGCCGGTGGCCGCCGTGAAGGATGGCAGGGCACGGCTGCTGATCCGGAGGGAGACGGTCGAGGACTTCCGCCTTCGGGAAGTCGGCCGCTGAGCGCGCACCCGTTCGAGTGGTTTGACGTGTCTCCGTCCGTAGGAGCCGCCTGCCGGAGTCCAGACTGTCGCGACGTGCCACGGCGGTGCGTCGTGACGGAGGGAGTTCAAGATGGCCGGCTGGAGCTATGTGGACAGAGGTTTGCCGACGGACGCGCTACAGATCAAGTCCATGACCGTCACCCCGGATCCGCCGAAGCCGGGAAGCCCCGTCACACTCCGGATCGACGCGACTGCGACGAGGGCGATCGAGGACGGCGCGTACTTCGACCTCGTGGTCAAGCTCGGGCTGATCAAGCTGATCGAGCGCAAGTACGACCTCTTTGCGGAGCTTCGCGGCGGCGGTGCCGAGGGCCTGGAGCTGAGCTGCGACACCAGCGACGGAAAGCGCCCCATCCCGAAGGGGGACGCGGTCCTGACAGCGGTCATCGGCCTCCCGAGGGAGGTTCCGAGGGCGAAGTTCAAGCTCCAGGTCCGCGCCTACACGGTCGATGACGACGATCTGGCAGCCGTGGACTTCGACGTCGACCTCTCGCGCTAACCGCACCTGCGAACGTCGTGGGGGGCCCCCCCCCCCCCGCCCGCGGGCGGGGGGGGGGGGCGGCGGGGGGGCGGGGGGGGCGCGCGCGGGGGGGCGGGGCCGGGGACCGGGCAGCGAGCGAGGGT
>NZ_JBHWGD010000002.1:52936-54617 GCF_042733235.1 Kitasatospora sp. NPDC059722 | reverse complement strand
ACTAACACCCCCAACCCGCAAACCCCGATATTATTGTGTCTCGTGGGCTCGTTTTTGTGTAAAAGAGACAGGGGGGCACGACGCTTGCGCGAGAAGTCGGCGTGGCCGACTTCTCGCGCGAGTGAGCTGCACGTTTATTGGCTGACTACGAGGACGACTTCCGCATGACCACGTCACCTGACACGCTGTCATCGTCACTCCGGGATCCGCAGCCCCGGTCTTCAGGGGCATCGGCCGGCTTGCGAGTTGGGCGGGCGGGGCGAAGGGAGGATCCCCCGGGAGAAGGGAAGTCTCCGTGTCAAAGCGCGTTCTCGCACTCGTCAGCGTGCTGGTGGGTGTGATCCTCGCATGCACGACCGTCGGGGCCGGTACGGCCTCGGCCGCCTCCGGCGACTGGACCGCACAGGCTCCGGTCGGCGGCGGCTCGAATGCCGGACCGACGATGGCGTCCTTCAACAACCGCCTGTACGTGGCCTGGAAGGGTGCGGGCGACGACCCGCGGATGTTCTACGCCTCCAGCTGGGACGGGGTGCACTGGACGGACCAGGTTGGGGTCGGGGGCGGTACGAGCACCAGCCCGACCCTCGCCGCCTTCAACGGGCGGCTCTACCTGGCGTGGAAGGGGGCGGGGAACGACCAGCGGATGTTCTACGCCTCAAGCCCCGACGGCGTGAACTGGACGGACCAGACCGGTGTGGGAGGCGGCTCGAACTCCGCTCCCGTGCTGGCGACCTACAACGGCCGGCTGGTCCTGGCCTGGAAGGGGGCAGGTGACGATCCGAGGCTCTTCTTCAGCGTGAGCTGGGACGGTCGGTCCTGGTCGGAGCAGCGGGAGGTGGATGGGGGAGGTGCCACCAGCACCGGCCCCGCGCTGGCCGAGTTCGCGGGCAAGCTGTACCTGGCGTGGAAGGGCGCCAATGACGAGCACGTCTACTACGCGACGACCGGCGACGGCTACAGCTGGACGCAGCGGGGCTGGGTCCAGGGCGTGGGCGGGACCAGCCAGTCGCCGACGCTGGCGACGTTCAACAACGCGATCTTCATCGCCTGGAAGGGTGCGGGGGAGGATCCGCGGATGTTCTACACCGCGAGCAACAACGGCCAGAGCTTCGGCGACCAGCGCCAGTTGGGCGGAGGTACCAGCAACGGGCCGGCGCTGGCCGCGTTCGGCAACTGTGGTTGCCTGTTCCTGGCCTGGAAGGGCACGGGGATGGATCAGCGCATGTTCTATTCGTACAGCCCTGATGCACAGGCGTGAGTGGATCGTTCGTGCGCGGGAAGTCGGACGGGCCGACTTCCCGCGCAACCTGTTCATGCGGAGGGGAGTTCTCCGGTCTTGATGGCTGCGACGAATGCCTCCCATGCGGAGGCGCGGAAGATGAGCGCCGGCCCACTGGGGTCCTTGGAGTCCCGGACGGCCATGTCGCCAGTGGTGGCGTGGCCCGTCTCCACGCACTCGTTCGCCTGCGCGCTGTAGCTGCTCTTGTACCAGCCCCGAGCAGAGATTGCCGGCATGGTCATATGCCCACCCTCTTGTCTGACTTCGTACCATCGATGGCAGCGCGTGTTGCGTCGTCGGCGGCAGCGAGGGCGGGGGGGGGGGGGGCGCGGGGGCGGGCGGGCAGGCCCCCACCACGCTCGCTACTAATTATTATCAAGCATACCGGACGCCGGTCTCCGT
>NZ_JBHWGD010000002.1:33042-52926 GCF_042733235.1 Kitasatospora sp. NPDC059722 | reverse complement strand
AGGGAGTCTCGCTCACCGATCGATACTCGCCGGCGGATGGAGGGCGCGGGGCGAGGGGGGGTCGCGCGGCCGGCGGCGTCCCCGGCCCCCGCCCCCGCCCCCCCCCCCCCCGCAACCCGGTTACGTGATCGGAAGATCGCCGGCCTTCACGGCGGCGACGAATGCTGTCCATGCGCTGGCCGGGAAGACTAGTGCGGGGCCCTGCGGATCTTTGGAATCCCGTACGGGAACGGTGCCATCGTCGAGGATGGCGACCTCAACGCATGCAGATTGTCCGTTGCTGCGGCTGGACTTGAACCACGCCGCTATTGTCAGGTCAACCGTGTCCATAACTTCCTGCCACTTCCGAGATCAGCTGCCTTGACGCCTGTTCGCTGAGTGCCGTCTCCCAGATGTTCTTGAACGCAGCGTCGTAGCGTTCCACTTCGCCGGGCTTGTCCAGGTAGAGGTCGCCGGTGTAGCCGTCCGCATAGACGGTCGGTGGCTCGGTTTCGGAGCCATCGCCGTTCAGCGGGAAGCGCAGAATCCCGAACGGGCCTGACATGACGCCCAGGTGTAGACCCGCGCTGAACGGGACTACCTTGATGGTGACGTTGGCCAGCTCGCCCACTTCGAGGAGGTGGGCGAGCTGGCCGGCCATGGTTCGGGATCCGCCCACGGGGCGGCGCAGCACTGCCTCGTTGAGCGCTACGTCGAACACAGGCGGATCCGTGACCCTGGTGAGGAGGACCTGACGCGTCGAGCGGAGGTGGACTCGCCGCTCGATCTCGTCATCGTCCTCGTGCGGGTTGTCCGCCCGCATGATCGTGCGCGAGTAGCCTTCGGTCTGTAGAAGGCCGGGTACCAACTCGCTTTCGTACCAAGCGATCCTCGACGCGGCTTCTTCCAGCCCGATGAAGAGATCGAAGCCTTCCGGGATCACGTCCCCGTAGGAGTGCCACCAGCCCCGAGCCTTGGTCTCCTTCGCGAGCCCCATCAGAGCCTCGGTGAGTTCGGCGGGCGCTCCGTAGACCTTGCACATCGCCTCGACGTCGAGGCTGCGCAGCGAGGTCTGGCCGGTCTCGATGCGCCACATCTTCGCCTCCGACCACTCCAGCGTGCGAGCCGCTGCCCGCACTGTGAGTCGCGATCGGTTGCGCAGATCGCGCAGGTATCGACCAAGTTGCCTGCGCGGCACCGTTGATCCAGTCGGCCCTTCCGCCATGGCCCTACCCCTTCCTGGCTTCCAGTATGAAGCACCGTCAGCGCTCGAAATGAAAGCACCCGTGTGCCCGCTTCGCAATGAGCGTCAACAGACCGAGTCATCGACTTTGAAGTACTCAAAATGAAGTCTTGCAGATTGCGGAGTGTGCGGAGCAGACTACGAGGAGTAGTCCGATTGCTCGCCTGTGGCGATCTTGATGGATGGCCACCCGGGCATCCCCGTGCCTCTTCTGGGCCGTTGCCGCCGCGGCGAGCCTCACTTCCAGGAGGCCCTGCCATGCCCGGAATGCTGGAGAAGCCGCCCGCCCCCGCCGCCGACTACTCCTACTGGCTGCCGAGACACCGCAAGTCCGTCGCCGCGGCCAGAAAGCTGCTCCGCGGCTTCCTCGCCGCCCAACCCTCCGGCGAACTCTTCGTCGAAACCGGCGAGTTGGTGCTCAGCGAGCTCGTCACCAACGCCGTGCTCCACGCCATGACCCCGCCCGGGCGCCTCCTCTACGTCCACCTCTCCCTCCACCCCGACGCCCTCCGCATCGAGGTGCACGACGCCGGCGCGGGGCGTCCGTACGCGCGCCCCGCGACCGTCGAGGACGAAGCCGGGCGCGGACTCTGGCTCGTCTCGCAGCTCGCCTCCCGCTGGGGCTGCTGCCCGCGTGCGGGCGGCGTCGGCAAGGCGATCTGGGCCACCATCGGGAGTGGCCGGTGAAAGCCGAACTCCCCTTCGCCGTAAGCGTTGAGATCAAGGGCGTCACCAAGGCCGCCACCTTCTCCCGCCTCCCCGACGCCCTCGAAGCCGTCCGCACCGCCGTCTCCCACCTCCCGCTCGACGAGGACCAGGCCGACTTCCTCGCCGACCTCTTCTCGCCCCGGTCCGCCGACCGCATCGCCCGCCAGCTGCTCGAAGTCGGCGCGATGCGCGTGATCGTGTTCGTGGGCATCGAGCCCCACCCGATCTACCTCTGCCCGGCCCCCGATTGACCGAGGGCGTGCGCGAGAAGTCGGCCCATCCGACTTCTCGCGCAGCCATCCCGTCGCCTGGTAACGGAACGGTTGCGGGCGTACCTGGGGGTTGACGGCGTACGGCAGGTGGCGTTTGCTGTGTGGCGCTCGTTCGGGACTGTTTGGTTCTGGTCTGTTTTGTGGATTTGAACGTTCAAAAACGGGAGGCGATGCAATGTCACACCTTTCACGTCGCGAGCTCCTCCGCGCCTCCGGGGCCGGTCTGCTGGCCCTGGCGGCCGGGGGAGCGCTGGCGGCCTGCGGGGACTCCGGATCGGCGGGAGCCGCAGGCGGGGACGCCGAAACCGGCACGGTCACCGTGTGGTCGTGGGCCACGGCCGCTGCCGCGCTGCGCGGGGTCGTCCCGGCGTTCGAGCGGGACAACCCCGGCATCAAGGTCGACGTCCAGGACATCGGGAACCCGGCGATCTGGGACAAGATCACCGTCGGTCTCGCCGCAGGCGGGCAGGGGCTCGGGGACGTCCTCCACATCGGTTGCGACTACCTGCCCGGCTACCTGGACAAGTTCCCCGGCGGCCTCGCCGACCTGTCCTCCTTCGGCGCCGACGCCCACAAGGACGACTTCGCCAAGGGCCTGTGGCCGGTCGTCACCGGCAAGGACGGCCACGCCTACGCGCTGCCCTGGGAGGTCAACCCGCTCGGGTTCTTCTACCGCGAGGACTACTTCGGCAAGGCCGGCATCGACCCGACCGCCCTCGCCACCTGGGACGACCTGATCGCCGTGGCGGAGAAGTTCAAGGCCGCCAACCCCGGCATCTCCCTCATCGGCATCAACAAGGCCGCCAACCCCGACCCCGACCTGGACTTCGTGCAGTCGCTGATGCAGCTTCAGGGCGCGTTCTACTTCGACCTCCAGGGGCGGATCACGCTCGGCACGCCCGAGGCCGTCCGCGCGATGGACGTCCTGAAGCGGCTGGACGGCGCCGGGCTGGTCGCCGATGCCCCCGGCGAGCAGGGCTGGGCCACCCTGATGAAGGCCGGCAAGCTCGCCGTCGCCCCCATGCCCGCCTGGGCGGCGCACTACCTGGAGGCCAAGTTCGGTGACCAGAGCGGACACTGGCGCCTCGCCAAGCCCCCGGCCGTCACCGCCGGAGGCAAGCGCACCGCGCTCGTGAACTCCACCCACCTCGCCGTCGCCGGTTCCAGCCCGCGCCGCCGCGCCGCCTGGAAGTTCGTCGAGTACGCGCTCACCCGCCCGGCCTCCGTGAACAGCATGTTCACCGCCGGCGGCGTCTTCCCCGCGCTCACCGCGGCCTACACCGACCCGATGTACGGCGCACCGAGCGCCTACTACGGCGGCCAGCCCGTGCTGCGGACCTTCGCCGACCTGGCCGTCGACGGCGGCGACCCGACCAACTACTCCGGGGACTACGCCCGCGCCCTCAAGCTGGCCGGCGACGCCCAGACGAAAGTGTTCCTGAAGGGCGGCGACCCGGCCGCCGTCCTCCAGGACGCCGCCAAGCAACTCGCCCAGCAGACCGGGCGCAGCATCGCATGACGACGACCGTCCAACCGTCCCTCGCGCGTGCCCGGCGCCGCTGCACCGCCGTGCCGTACCTGCTCCTCGCCCCCGCCCTGGTCACCTTCGGCGTGTTCAAGGCGTACCCCGTCGTCGACTCGCTGCTCCTCTCCTTCACCGCCGGCTCCGGCACCGCCGCCCGCTCCGCAGGACTCGCCAACTACCGTCGCCTGCTGGACGATCCGCTGTTCTGGACGGCCCTGCGCAACACCGCCGAGATCCTCGTCGTGCAGGTCCCGGTGATGCTCGGGCTGGCCCTGCTGATGGCCGTCGGCATCAACTCGGCGCTGGTGCGCTGGCGGGCGGTGTGGCGGCTGGGCGTCTTCATGCCGGCCGTGACCGGCCTGGTCGCCACCGGCGTGATCTTCGCCTTCCTGCTCGACTCCGACCACGGCGCCGTCAACTGGCTGCTGGACGCGATCGGCCTGCCGGTCGTCGACTGGTTCGGCGACCCGTTCTGGGCGCGGATGGCCGTCGTCCTGGTGCTGACCTGGCACTACACGGGCTACAACGCCGTCATCTACCTGGCCGGCCTCCAGGGCGTCCCGAAGGAGCTGTACGAGGCCGCGATGGTCGACGGGGCGGGCCCGGTGCGGCGGTTCACGGCGGTCACGGTGCCCGCGCTTCGCCCGGTGCTGCTGTTCACGGTCGTGCTGTCCACCATCGGCACGCTCCAACTCTTCGACGAGCCTTACGTCTTGACCGGCGGCGGCCCGGACAACGCGACGCTGACCGTCTCCATGTACCTGTACCAGAACGGCTTCCGGTACTTCGACTTCGGCTACGCGTCCGCCATCGCCTACGCGCTGACCCTGCTGGTGTCGGTGCTCGGCGCGGTCCAGATGCGGCTGATGGGGGAGCGGGAGCGATGAAGCCGATCACGAAACTGCGCGGCTGGCCGCTGACCTTCCTCCTCGCGGGCCTCACCGGCCTTTCCGTCGGCCCGTTCTACTGGCTGGTGATCGCCATCACCCGCAAGGACACGGACATCTTCGATTGGCCGCCCAAGCTGCTGCCCGGCGGCCACCTCGGCGACAACCTCGACCACCTGCAGCGCAGGATCGGTCTGCTCCGGGTGATCGGAAACTCGCTGCTGGTGGCCGGGGTCCAGACCGTCGGAGCCCTGGTGGTCGCGCTGCTGGCCGGCTACGCCTTCGCCAAGTTCCGCTTCCGGGGCCGGAGTCTGCTGTTCGGGCTGCTGCTCTCCACCCTCGTGGTGCCCGAACAGGTCATGCTGGTACCGCTGTTCAAGATGATGATGAGCTTCGGCCTGCTCGACACCTACCAGGCGCTCATCCTGCCCGGCCTGTGCGTGCCGTTCGCGATCTTCCTGATGCGGCAGTCCCTCGCCGGCCTGCCGGACGAACTCCTGGACGCCGCACGGGTGGACGGCGCGGGCGAGTTCCGGGTGCTGTGGAGCGTCGTCGTGCCGGTCATGCGGCCGGTGCTGGCGGCACTCGCGATCTTCCTCTTCCTGGGCTCCTGGAACCAGTTCGTGTGGCCGCTGGTCGCGCTGCGCAGCCCCGCCATGCACACCCTGCCGGTGGCCATCGCCACCCTGTACGGCAACAAGAGCACGACCGACTACGGCGCGATCCTCACCGGCACCGCGCTGTCCACCCTGCCGATGATGGTCCTCTTCCTGGTCCTGCAACGGCAGTTCATCTCCGGCCTGCTGGCCGGTGCGACGAAGGGCTGAACCCGTGACCGACATCTGGGAGCCGCACGCCCCCGCCGCCCCTTCCGCCACCGGCGGCCTGCGCCCGCTGTACGCCGAGGGCCTCGACCTGCGGGTGAGCGGCGCCGGGACGGCCCGCGCGGTCGCCGACGGGGTGGTCGAGGTGACCGTCGAGGCGACACCGGTGGCCGATGGCGACGTCCGCATCGAGTGGCGGGTGCCGTGCGTGGACGCCACCGCCCTCTGGACGCCCGAACCGCGCGGCACCGGCTGGTTGCCCGCCGCCTGGAGCGCCCCGCGCCGCACCGGGATCGCCGCCGGCGCCCCGATCGCCGCCCTCGTCGGCACCGGCGACGTCGCGATCTGCGCCTTCGCCGCCGAGCGGCCCGACGTGCTGGCCGGCGCGGGAGTCGTCGAGGAGACCGGCGAGTTCCGCTTCTGGGCGCAGGCCCCCGGCCGCCTCACCGTGCGGATCGACACCTCGCGCCGCCACTTCGCCCGCTGCCTGGCCGGCCTCGCCGAGTGGTGGGGCACCGCGCACCGGGCGGACGTGCCCGAAGCCGCCCGCCGCCCCGCCTACTCCACCTGGTACGCGATGCACCAGGACGTCTCGCAGAAGGCCGTCGAGGCCCAGGCCGCGCTCGGCAAGGAGCTGGGCCTGGACGTGATCATCGTCGACGACGGCTGGATGACCGCCGACCGCACGCGCGGCTACGGGCACTGCGGCGACTGGGAGCCGGTCTCGCTGCCGGACACCGCCGCCCACGTGCGGCGCGTCCACGAGCTCGGCGTGCAGTACATGCTCTGGTACGCGCTGCCGTTCATCGGCAAGAACAGCGCCGCGTTCGAGCGCATCGGCCGGTACGCGCTCGCGGACGCCGGGCCCATGGGAGCCGTCGTGGCGGACCCCCGCTACCCGGAGGTCCGCGAGTTCCTGGTCGGTCGGCTCGCGCGGGCCGTCGAGGAATGGGGCATGGACGGCCTCAAGGTCGACTTCGTCGACTGGTTCGCGCGGGCGGACGCGCCCGAACCCGGTCCCGGGGCCGACTGCGCGAGCGTCGACGAGGGCGTCGAACGGCTGCTCGCCGAGCTGCGCCGGCGGATCACGGCCGCCCACCCGGACGCGATGATCGAGCACCGCCAGCCCTACGTCAGCCCGGCCCTGTGGCCGTACGTCACCATGATCCGGGCCACCGACTGCCCGCTCAGCCCCCAGGAGAACCGGCAGCGGACGATCGACGTGCGGCTCGCCGCCGGGCCCGTCCCGGTCCACGCCGACATGCTGACCTGGCACCCGGTCGAGCCGCCCGAGCAGATCGCCTGCCACCTGATCAACGTCCTGTTCGCGGTGCCGCAGGTGTCCGTCGACCTCGCCGCGCTGCGCCCGGAGCAGCGCGAGGCCCTGGCCTTCTGGCTCGGCGTCTTCCGCGCCCACGCCGACACCCTGCAACTCGGCGAACTGCGCCCGGCCCGGCCCGACCTCGGCTACCCGATGGTCACCGCCACCGGCCCGGACACCGTCGCCGTCGCCCGCTACGCGGCGCTGCCGGTGGACGCGGGCGGCGACCGGTGGCGCACCCTGCTGGTGGCCAACGCCGACGCCGACCCGGACGTGCGGCTGACGGGCGGCAGCGGGACGGCGGAGGCGGTCGTGCAGGACGCGCGGGGGCGCGTCGTCCGGCAGGGCGAGGTGGAGCTCGGCCGGGACGGCGCCGTCGTCGCGGTGCCGCGCGGCGGGTTGCTGACTCTGCGGCGTGCGTGAGCGTCGCGACGAGGCCGGCCCGGTGGTGGCGGCCGGTCGCCCGGCTGGGCGGGGTGGAGCTCGGTCTGGTCGGCGGTGTTGCGGTGTCGCGAGGGCGGCGCTCACGCTTGCAGCGTGCGTGCGTGCGTGCGTGCGTGCGTGCGTGCATGCATGCATGCGGCGGCGTGCCGTCCGGCTGGTTGGGGCGGGGCAACGACGGTGCCGTACGTGAGCGCAGCGCCGACGTCGAACGGTAGGTGCGGTTGCCCGGGCGAGCGGTTGGTCGACGGGGCTGCGGCATCGCGCGGCCGGCTGCTCGCCCTGCAGCGGCCGTGCAGCGCCGGTGCCGATCTCGGCGGTGTGGTTGGCCGGCGGAGGCGATCGTCGAGGCTGCGCGAGGGCGTATCGTCCGGCGGGGTGGGTGGAGCTCGGCCCGGGGCGGCACCGTCGTGGGACTGTCGCGCGGCGGGCGGCTGACCCGGCACCGGGCGTGAGCGTGATGACGACGCCGGCCCGGCGGGGCAGTTGGCCCGTGACCAACGGCCGGGCGGTGCGGCGGCGTGCTGTCCGGCCCGGCGGAATCGAGCTCGGCACGGGGCGGCGTGGTTGCGGTGTCGCGCGGCGAGCTGCCGACCCCATGCTGCATGTGACGGTCGCGACGCCGCCGGCCCGGCGGTGGCGGCAGTTCGCCGTGCGCGGGGGCGCGTCGTCCGGCTGGGTGGGGTGGGGCGTGGTCGGGTCGGTGGGCGGGTGGCGCCGTGGCCTACGTGACCTCGTGACGACGCCCTTGCAGCGTGCGTCCGTGCGGCGGCGTGCCGTCCGGCCTGGTTGGGGCGGGGCAACAACGGTGCCGTGCGCGAGTGCGGCGCCGATGCCGAATGGGAGGTGTGGTTGGCCCGTGGCGCATGGCCGGTCGGCGGTGGTGCGGTGTCGCGTGGCCAGCTGCGCACCTTGCGGCGTGCGCGAATGTCGTGCCGATGCCGATCCGGTGGTGCGGTCGTTCGGTGGGGGTGATCGTCGTGGCTGCGGGAGGGCGTATCGTCCGGCGGGGTGGGGAGGACCCCGCCGGGGTGGCGTCGTCGAGGTGTCGCGCGGCGGGCTGCCGACCCTGCGCCGCACGTGACCGCACCGATGACCCGACCGAGCACGCCGGAGGAAGCCATGCCCGAGGGAGCACGCCGACCGCGCCGCGCTGTCACGACGCCCGACGAGGCCGTGCGCGGGGCCGGAGTGCGCCGTCCGCGTCGCGGGGCCACCACCATCGAGGAGGTCGCCCGCGCGGCCGGCGTGTCCCGGCAGACGGTGTCCAACGCGCTCAACGCCCCGCACCGGGTGCGCCCGGACACCCTGGAGCGGGTGACCGCCGCGATCCGCGAACTCGGCTACCAGCCGGACCAGTCGGCCCGCTCGCTGCGCAGCGGCGCCCGGCGCACCATCGGCTACCTCTCGCCGGTGGACGACCCGTTCGACCCCAACCCGCTGATGGCCGGCTTCCTGGAGGCGCTGGTCGACGCGGCCGGGGCGCAGGGCCTGCGGGTGCTGCTGTTCCGCCCGGCACCGGGCAGTGGGGGCACCCGGGATACGTCGGGCGCGGAGGACGGGACGGATGCCGGCGACGCGTCGGGCGCCGGCGACGCGCTCGCGGCCATCGACGAGCTGGTGGCGGCCCGCCAGGTGGACGGGCTCGTGCTCGCGGACGTGCTGCGCGACGACCCGCGGATCGGCCACGTCGCCCGGGCCGGTGTCCCGTTCACGACCTTCGGGCGGACAGGACCGGGGGAGCCGCAGCACTGGGTGGACATCGGCAACGGCCCGGCGATGGCGGCCGTCGTGCGGCACCTCGCCGAGCGCGGGCACCGGCGCCTCGGGTACGTGGGAGGCCCGGAGGACCTGCCGTGGATGGCGGAACGCCGCGCGGGCTTCCTCGCCGAGGCGCGGCGGCTCGGCCTGACGGCCGAGGTGGCGGCCGGGCCGGACGTCGCCGCCGTGCGCGGGCTCCTGCGCCGCCCGGACCGGCCGACGGCCGTCGCGGCGGCGAGCGACCTGCTCGCACTCGACGTCTACGAGGCCGTCCGCGCCGAGGGGTTGACGGTCGGACGGGAAGTGGCGGTCACGGGCTTCCACGACACGCCGCTCTGCCGCCACCTGCACCCCGCCCTGACGTCGGTCCGGCTGCCGCTGCGGGCGATCGCCGCCGCGCTGGTCGAGCGGCTGCTCGGCCAGGCGCGGGGGGAACGGGCGCCCGGCGCGGGGCTGGAGCTGGCCACCGAGCTGGTGGTGCGGGCGAGTTCGGGGGGTTGAGCGCCGCGATGACGGGTCGAGCGCCGCGATGACCGGCCGGGTGGCTTCAGCGGTGGCGGCGGTAGTAGGAGACGGTCACGGCGGCCAGCAGCGGGCCCCAGAGGACCAGTGGCTGGTAGAGGACCCCGACGATGTCGCCCCAGGGACCGGTCATCGCCGGGTGGTGATCGACGTTCCACCAGAACAGGAACCCGCTCCAGACGTAGACGAGGGCCAGTGATCCGAGCGCGGCGGGGACGACGGCGGCGAGCGGGCGGACACGCCGGCCGCCGAGGACCGGGATCCAGCGCGGCACCACCTCGCCCCAGGGCCGGACCAGGCCGAGCGTCAGCAGGGCGAGGGCCTCGGAGACCACGCTGAGGCCGACCACGGCGACCGCACCCCAGCCGGGGATGTGGAAGTCCTGGCGGAGCACCTGGTCGCCGTAGCCGACCGGAAGGCCGAGGGCCAGGGCGATCCGCCACAGCCCCGAGGGCACGGTGGTGAGGGCTGCGGCGTGTGCGGCTCGCACGGCCCAACGGGGTGCCGGGGCAGCGGGGTTCGATGCGGCGGTCATGCATCCAGGCTGGCCGGTGGGAGGCGGCGCCACGTCCTCCCGGAGGGCCGGAGGCATCCCCCCACCGGGGGATCCGGGCTCGGTCGCCCGGCCCCTCGGGGCGCGCCGCGCCCCGCCCGTCAGTCCCCGGAGGACGCGACGATCAGCTCGCCGACCAGCCGGGCGGCGGCCGTCCGTTCCTCGGCGGCGAGGGCGTCGTCCGTCACCAGGACGTCGAGCTGGTCGAGGGCGGCGAAGGAGGCCAGGCCGACGGCGTTCCACTTCGTGTGGTCGGCGACCACGATGACGCGGCGGGCCGACTGCAGGAAGGCCCGGTTGGTCTCGGCCTCGGCCAGGTTGGGGGTGGTCAGCCCGGTGTCGGCGGAGAGGCCGTGACAGCCCATGACGAGCACGTTGACGTGCAGCGAGCGGATCGCCTGGTCCGCGACCGGGCCGACCAGCGCGTCCGAGGGCGTGCGGACGCCGCCGGTGCGGATCACCGTGGCCGTCGCCGGGGTGCCGTCGTCGTCGGGCTGTTCCAGCAGTTCGGCGATCCGCAGGGAGTTGGTGACCACGGTCAGGCCCTCGACGGCGCGCAGGTGGCGGGCCACCGCGAAGGTCGTCGTGCCGGCCGCGAGGCCGACCGCCGAACCGGGCGGCACGAGTGCGGCGGCGGCGCGGGCGATCGCCTCCTTCGCGGGCAGCTCCCAGCCGGCCTTGGTCTCGAACCCGGGCTCGCCGCTGAGCGGCGCCTCGACCCGCACCGCGCCGCCGTGGACCTTCTCCACCAGTCCGCGCCGGGCCAGCGCGTCGAGGTCGCGGCGGACCGTCATGTCGGAGACCCCGAGGTCGCGGACGAGTTCGGTCACCCGGACCCCGCCCCGCGCGCGCACCTGTTCCAGGATCAGCGCGCGTCGCTGCCCGGCGAGCGGTTGGGCGCTGTCGGCCATCGGAGGGCCTCCCTCGGGTCGGCGTGGCGCGGGTCGGTGCGGCCGGGGCGGCCGCGCTCATCGCCAGCATGGCCATCATGGCAGGTGCCGGGTGCTTCCGGGGCGGCGGGTCTGTTGGATAGTGTTCGAGATTGTTGATTCATGTCGGATCGAGGAGAGAGAACCGAGGCCATGGCCGGGACCGTCACCGAGCCCACCGCCAGGACCGCGACCACGCTCGCGGACGGGCGGGAGCTCATCTACTACGACAGCGGCGCGGCCGTGCCCCGGAACGCCGTCGACCGGCGCCCGCTGGACCCCCGGCCGCCCGCCTCCCACGTGCGCCGGGACCCGGCCACCGGGGACTGGGTCACCGTCGCCGCCCACCGGCAGGCCCGCACCTACCAGCCGCCCGCCGAGGAGTGCCCGCTGTGCCCCTCCCAGGACGGGCGGCTGAGCGAAATCCCCGCCGCCGACTACCAGGTGGCCGTCTTCGAGAACCGCTTCCCCTCGCTGGCCGGACCGCCGGGCGAGCTCACCGGCGGACTGCGGACGGCCGGTCCCGGGGCCGGGCGCTGCGAGGTGGTGTGCTTCACGGCCGACCACGACGCGTCCTTCGCCGACCTCTCCGAGGCCTGCGCGCGTCTGGTCCTGGACGCGTGGACGGACCGCACGGCCGCGCTCTCCGCCCTGCCGGGGGTGGAGCAGGTGTACTGCTTCGAGAACCGCGGCGCCGAGATCGGCGTCACCCTCGCCCACCCGCACGGCCAGATCTACGCGTTCCCGTTCACCGCCCCGCGCACCGCCCGCATGGCCGCCCGCGCCGCCGCGCACCGGACGGCGACGGGCCGCAACCTCTTCGACGACCTCCTCGCCGCCGAGCGCGCCGACGGCGAACGGGTGGTGCTCGCCGGCGAGCACTGGACGGCCTTCGTCCCGTTCGCCGCCCGCTGGCCCTACGAGGTCCACCTCTACCCGCACCGCCGCGTCCCCGACCTCACCGCCCTCGACGAGGCCGAACGCGCCGAGTTCCCCCGCCTCTACCTCGACCTGCTGCGCCGCTTCGACCGCCTCTTCGGCACCGGCCGCACCCCGTACATCTCCGCCTGGCACCAGGCACCACGTGAACAGCGGGACGAACTCGCCCTCCACCTGGAGCTGTTCACCATCCGGCGCACCGCCGACAAGCTCAAGTACCTGGCCGGCGTCGAATCCGGCATGGACGCCTTCGTCAACGACGTCAGCCCCGAACACGCGGCCCAGCGGCTGCGGGAGGTCGCCCGATGAACACCCTCTCCCAGCCGTCCTTCACCCAGCTCTACGGACACGCGCCCGAGGGGGAGTGGGCCGCTCCCGGGCGGGTCAACCTGATCGGCGAGCACACCGACTACAACCTCGGCTTCGTCCTGCCGATCGCCCTGCCGCAGACCGTCCGCGCCCAGGCCCGCCGCCGCGACGACGGGCTGCTGCGCCTGCACTCCACCAAGGGCGGCAGTGCCGAGGTGGCGGTCGCGGACCTCGCCCCGGGCAGCGTCACCGGGTGGGCGGGCTACCCGGCGGCGGTGGTGTGGGCGCTGCGCGAGGCCGGGCACGACGTCGGCGGGGCGGAGCTGTCGCTGGACAGCGACGTGCCGACGGGTGCCGGGCTGTCGTCCTCCGCGGCGCTGGAGTGCGCGGTGGCGATCGCCTACAACGACCTGTACGGGCTGGGCCTTTCGGCGCCCGAGCTCGCGCTGGTCGCGCAGCGGGCGGAGAACGCCTACGTCGGCGTGCCGTGCGGGATCATGGACCAGATGGCCTCGATGTGCTGCCGCGCGGGCGCGGCCCTGCACCTGGACAGCCGGGACCTCACCATGCGCCAGGTGCCGGTGGACCTGGCCGGTGCGGGTCTCGCGCTGCTCGTCCTCGACACGAGGGTCAAGCACGACCTCGGGGACGGCGCGTACGCCGGCCTGCGGGCCGGCTGCGAGCGCGCGGCGCGGCTGCTCGGCCTGCCCGCCCTGCGCGAGCTCGGGCCGGCCGACCTCGCGTCCGCGCTGCCCCGGCTCCCGGAGGAACTGCGGCCGCTGGTGCGGCACGTGGTCACCGAGAACGAGCGCGTGACCGAGGCCGTCGCGCACCTGGCCACGGGCGCGCTCGCGGCGCTCGGCCCGGTGCTCACCGCCGGGCACGCCTCACTGCGTGACGACTACCGGGTCTCCTGCCCCGAGACCGACCTCGCCGTCGACACGGCCGTCGCGGCCGGGGCCCACGGCGCGCGGATGACGGGCGGCGGCTTCGGCGGCTCCGTCATCGCCCTCGTGGACGCGGAGGCGGCCGAGGCCGTGGCGGCCGACGTCACCGCCGCGTTCCTGGCCAAGGGCTTCACCGCCCCGCGCACCCTGACCGCGACCCCGGCCGAGGGCGCCCGTCGGATCGCCTGACCGTGCCACCCGGCTTCCGGCGGGGCGCCCATCCGGAGCGCCCCGCCGTTGGCTTCCCGCCGTTGGCTTCCCGCCGTTGGCTTCCCGCCGTTGGCCTCTCGCTGTTGACCTTCCGCCGTTGGCCTCTCCTCGATCACCTCAGGCCCTGTGCGCCTCCGGACGCTCCGGCGAGGCCTCGGCGAGCGCCCGCGTCACGGCCTCGACGCCCGCGCGCAGGCCGTAGACCGGGGTGCCGGGCTGCTGGCGCCAGGACTCGTCGAGGCCGCCGGCGTCCACCGTGTCGAAGCCGATCTCGTCGATGAGCGCCCGGACTCTGCGCTTGGCGTCCTCGTCGTCGGAGGCGACCGGCACGGCGAGGCGCTCCGGATCCCCCTGGGGGAGGGGCCGCTCGACCAGGTCCTGGGCGTAGGTGCCGTTGAACGCCTTGACGACCGGGTGGCCGAGGTGCCGCTCCGTCCAGCGGCTCTCGGTCAGGCCGCCCTCGATCTCGGCGATCAGGCCGTCGCGCTCCTTCGGGTAGTAGTTGCCGGTGTCGATGACGGCGAAGCCCTCGGCGGCCCCGTCGAACAGGCCGGCGGGCAGGTCCGGCACGCTCTTCAGCGGCACCGTGACCACGACGAAGTCGGCGCCGTGTGCCGCCTCGGCGGCCGGCACCGCCCGCGCCCCCGTCTCCGCGACGAGCCCGGCCAACGACTCCGGCCCGCGCGAGTTGGCGACGGAGACGTCGTGGCCGAGGGCGGTGAAGCGCCTCGTCAGGTTGCCGCCGATGTTCCCCGCGCCGATGATGCCGATCTTCATGGTGGGACCCCTCCGCAAGAGTTTCCGTACGCTCGACCTGGCCCAACCACCCCGCGGCGCCGTCGATTCCCACTCTCCGGGGTGATCTCGCGGGATCGGGGTTGACGTGCGTCGGGTGACGGAGCGTCGGCTGTCCGAGGGGGCGCGGACGGCGCGGGTGCGGGTGCGGGCATGGTGACAAGCACACGACCGGGATCGCTCCCCGTCGGCCGGAGCGTCCTGATCGCCGGCGGCAGCGGCGTCACCGGCGGCAGCGGTGTCATCGGTGGCACGGGTGGCAGCAGCGGTACCGGCGGTACACCGGTCACGCTGGGCGTTCGTCACTCCGCGTGGCGGTCGCGCTGAGTGTCCACCGGACGAGTGCTGACACGGCGAAGCCCCGATTTCGGCCCGGTGCCGGTCGCGCTGAGTGTCCGTCGCCTTGAGCACCGCTCACCCTACGAATCGATCGTGCAAAAACGGTGACGGTCGGCCCGTTCCGGCAGATGATGGTGGGGAGGCAACCGGCCGCAGGTCCTCGGGGAAGGAGCGTGCGCCATGGCGACCTTCGACGGGTCCACCGGACTACTGCTCCACGTCCGGCCGGACACCGGCCTCGACCCGGACGAGCTGACGGAGCTCACCGCCCGGCTCCGCACCGAACTGCTCGACGACCTCGACCTCACCGACGCCGAACCCGTCGAGGAGGAGTCCGCGCCCGAGGACGTCAAGGGCCTCGGGAGCCTGGCCGGCGTGCTGCTCGTGCATTTCGTGGACCTCGACATGCTGCGGGCGGTGGTCACCTCCGTCCGGAACTGGGTCGGACGCACCGGCCACGTCGTCGAACTGAGCTACGGCGGCGACACGCTCAAGGTCACCGGGGTGACCGCCAAGCAGCAGGAAACGATGATCGATGACTGGCTCGCACGTCACGCGGCCGTCCCCTGACCTGCCCGACGAACTCCGCTTCGCGCTGGTGGTGGCCACCGCCCGCTACACCGACCCGGCGCTGCGCCAGCTGCGTGCCCCGGCCCGCGACGCCGACCAGCTGAGCGAGGTGCTCGCCGACCCGCGGATCGGCGGCTTCGCGGTGACCCGGGTGGTCGACCGGACCGCACAGGAGATCCGCCTGGCCGCGGAGGAGTTCCTCACCGGCCGCGACCCGGAGGACCTGCTGCTCGTCTACCTCTCCTGCCACGGCCTCGTCGACGTCCGCCGCAAGCTGTACTTCGCCGCCACCGACACCGTGAAGACCCGGCTCGCCGCCACCGGGGTGGAGTCGCAGTGGCTGCTCGACCTGATGGAGGACTGCCGGGCCAGACGGCTGGTGGTGATCCTCGACTGCTGCTTCAGCGGCGCGTTCTCGCACGGGCTCAAGGGCGACGAGGACCTGGCGCTGGGCGAGCGCCTGCGCGGCCAGGGCCGCGGGCGGGTGGTGCTGACCGCCTCGCGCGGCAGCGAGTACTCCTGGGAGGGCGAGCCGCTGTCCGGGACGGAGCCGCCCGGTTCGGTGTTCACCACCGCGATCGTCGACGGCATCCGCAGCGGCGCGGCCGACGAGGACCACGACGGCTACGTGTCGGTCGACGACGCCTACGCGTTCGCCTTCGACCGGATCCGCTCCGGCGGTGGTCGGCAGACCCCGCAGCGGTGGCTCTACGGCGCCGAGGGGAAGATCCTGCTCGCCCGCAGCCCGGCCGGCGTGGCCGTCGCCCCCGCGGCCCTGCCGGAGGCCCTGCGCAGCGGCCTGGACAGCCCGCACCCGGCCATCCGGCTCGGCGCGGTGACCGCGCTCGGCGAGTGGCTCACCGGGCCCGACCCGGCGCGCGAGCTGACGGCCAGGCGGACGCTGAAGGAGGTCGCGGACGCCGACGTCCCCCTCGTGGCCTCGGCCGCGCGCGCCCTGCTGGCGCAAGCCGAACCGAAGGCCGGGGAACGGCCGACGCAGCCGTCGAAGGCAGGGCCCGACGGGCCGGGGGCGCCCCCGTCCAGGGCCGGCCCCTCGAAGGTCGGGTCGGACGGGCCCGGGGTGCCGGCCTCCAGGGCCGAGCCCGGGGTGCCGGCGTCGAAGGCGAGGCCCGACGAGGCCCGGCCGTCGCCCCCGAAGGTCGAGCGCACGCCCGGCGGGGCCCGGCTCTCGCCCCCGGGATTCCGGCCCGAGCCCGGGGGACGTCCGGAGCAGCCCTCGAAGGCCGAACCCGTCGAAGCCCGGCCTGCCGAAGCCTGTCCGTCGCGCCCGAGGCCCTCGCCCGGTCCCGCCGCGTCGCCGCAGCGCGTACTGGCGGCGGAGCCCGCGCGGCCCGAATCCCGCCCCGAGCCGGCCGGGCGGGCCGCAGGGCAACCCGCCGTGCCGCCGGCCGCACGGGCCCGCCCTCCGGCAGCTCCGGCAGCCCCGGCAGCCCCGGGAGCCCCGGCCGTCCCGGTCGCGCCCCGCCCGGAGGCGCCCGCCCATCGGACGGCGCCCCGGCCTCCCCCGGCGCTCGCGGTCCCGTCGCCGGAGGTGCGCGCGCGGGCGGTCCCGCCTCCGCCGCCGGTCCGGGACGTGGAGGAGTTCGGCTCGCTGGCGCAGGATCTCGTGTCCCCATCGGCCGGTTCGTCCTCGCCGCCCTGGTCGTCACGGCCCCCCGGTTCGTCCTCGCCTCCCGGGCCACCGCCACCGAGCGGCCCCGGAGCCCCGAGCGGTCCCGGAACGCCGCCCGGTCCCGGAGCCCCGAGCGGTCCCGGAGCCGCGCCCGGCCCCGGAGGCCCGCTTGCAGGCGCCCCGCCCGGCCCCCGGATCCGCCTGCTGCCGCGCGGCCGCAAGGTCCGTGCCCTCCTCCTGGGAGTGCTCCTGCTGGTGGTCGCCGCCGTCGCCACCGTGACGGTCACCTCGCGCCCGGGCCCGCCGGCCGCGCGGACGGCCGCGGGCGCGACCCCGAACGCGGGGGCCGTGCCCGCCGTCTCGACGGATCCGGCGCTGGCCGCCCTGGTCCCGGCCGCCGTGCGGTCGAGCGGCAGGCTGGTCGTGGCCACCGACCCCGCCTACGCGCCGAACGAGTTCAAGGACGACAAAGGCGTGATCGTCGGGATGGACGCCGACCTGGCCAAGGCGATCGCCCGCAAGCTCGGACTGACCGCGGACCTCGAAGCGGTGAACTTCGACGGGATCGCCCACGGCGTCATGTCGGGCGCCTACCAGCTGGGCATGAGCTCCATCGACGACCGCAGGAACCGCGAGGGGTACGTCGACATGGTCGACTACTTCACCGCCGGCACGGCCGTCGCGGTGCGGGCCGGGAACCCGGACGGGATCGACCCGAACGACCTCTGCGGCCGGTCGGTCGCGGTGCGGACCGGCAGCACCCAGGCCGGTGAGATCACCGGCACCCGCGATCCCGCCTGCACCACCGCGGGCAAGCCGGGCATCCGCAACGGCGGCGACCCGTACGGCGCGCAGAAGGACGCGACGGCCGCCGTCGTCTCCGGCCGCGACCAGGCCCTGCTGGGCCCGTCCGACGTCGTCGACTACGCGGTCAGCACCGCCGACGGGCAGTTGACGAAGGTCGGTTCCACCTACGGATCGATCCCCTACGGCATCGCCGTCGCCCGGGGCAGCACGCTCACCCAGGCCGTCCGGGGCGCCGTGCAGGAACTGATCGACGATGGCAACTACGGCCGCATCCTCACCAGTTGGGGTGTCCAGGCCGGAGCCGTGGGCCAGGCATCGGTCGACGGGGCCACCAGCTGAGCCGACGCCTCATCGGCGGACGAATCGTCAGAACACCGACGAAGAGCTCCTTGAGGAGCAAACCCGCACCATCGCCGCCCCCAACTCCGGCCGAACGGGGGGCGGCGATCCACTCCAACCGGCAGGTAGCAGTGCCGTGCCCGTTGTCCGGGTGGCGGCGGCCCGGGACCATTCGGGCCCGGGGGGTGTCGTGCACCACACGCGAACTCTGCTGGAGGGGTTTCGGTCATGAGGTGGAAGACACGGATCGCCGGCACGCTGGCGGTCGTGCTGGCGCTGGGCACTACCGCCCTGAGCCCGACGGGAGCCGCCGGCGGTCATCCCGCCACCGGCGTCGGCTCCTGCACCATCAAGAACTGGGACCCGGGCGACGACCCGGGCGACGCCACGGACCTGCCCGAGGGGCAGCGTCCCCAGTCCTACAAACCCGACGACTACGACTGCACCGGCGCCTCCTTCGCCGCTCCCGGCGTCGAGTTCACGAAGTTCCCGCAGCCGGGGAACTTCCGGATCGCCAACAGGCAGACCGCGAGGACGGCCAACGACGCGGTGGCGACGGTGAGTTCGCCCACCCAGGCGGTCAACCCGCTCGCGCCGTACTTCCCGCCGTTCACCCACTTCGTGGTCCTCTACCGCGAGAACCACACCTTCGACGACTACCTCGGCGACTGCGCCACCACCGTCCAGGCCGGCTGCAACGGCGCCGTGCAGAGCGCCAACCACATCTCGTCGGTGCCCAACCTGCACACGCTGGCCAAGAACTACGCGCTGATGGACGCCTACAGCACCGGCACCCAGCCGCCGAGCGGCCCCAACCACTGGTGGCTCTTCTCCGCCCAGTCGGCGTCGAGCTCGCAGCAGCAGGCCTACCCCACCGCGGGCGGCACCCAGTTCGACCGCTTCCTCAAGGGCCCCGGCGGCGGCTACCCGTTCATCATGAACGGGGACTTCTACTGGATGCTCAGCAGCGGCAGCGGGTACTGGCGCAACCCGGCCACGAACAACATCGAGGCGCTGCCGGTCAACCGCCCGGGCACCGGCGTCCCCGAGGAGCTCAACTACAACCACTACACCTGCTGCGGGCAGAACGACGACGACCAGACCATCGCGAACGACTACATGAACTTCGTGACGAGCAACGGTCTGCCGTCCTACTCGTACGTCGAGCTGTTCAACGACCACCCGGGCACCTACCAGGACATCCCGAAGAACGACGCCGTCACCAAGCAGGTCGTCGACTTCCTGATGAACAACGCGTCCTACAAGGACAACACGGTGATCGTCGTCACCGAGGACGACACCCAGAACGGCAGCAACGGCCCGGACCACGTCAGCAACACCTACCGCGTGCCGACCGTCGTCGTGGCCTCGCCGACGTACATGAAGCAGGGCTACGTCACGCACGTCGCGTACACCACGGACAACGTGCTGGCCGCGATGGAACGGGTCATGGAGAACACCCACCCGGGCATCATCGACCCCAACGACAACGTCGGTCTGGCGACGTTCCCCATGACGACCGCCGACCAGGGCGGCCTCGGGGACCCCCTCGAAGACCTGTGGATCCAGGGCGCCACGCCCCTCTCGGCCACCGCCGCCGGCACGCCGCCGACGGGCAACGCCCCGCTGAACGTCGCCTTCACCGGCTCGGCCACCGGCGGCACCGCGCCCTACGCGTACAGCTGGAACTTCGGTGACGGTTCGGCGGCGAGCACCGCGCAGAACCCGAGCCACACCTACGCGACCGCCGGGACGTACACCGCGACCCTCACCGTCACGGACGCCGCCAACCCGGCCCACACCGCCACGGCGACCGTCACGACCACCGTCAGCGCCGTCGGCAACCCCTTGGCGGCCACCGCCGCCGGCACACCGACGTCCGGCCAGGTTCCGCTGAACGTCGCCTTCACCGGCACCGCCACCGGCGGCACCCCGGCCTACGCGTACAGCTGGAACTTCGGTGACGGTTCGGCGGCGAGCACCGCGCAGAACCCGAGCCACACCTACGCGACCGCCGGGACGTACACCGCG
>NZ_JBHWGD010000002.1:10353-32943 GCF_042733235.1 Kitasatospora sp. NPDC059722 | reverse complement strand
GACCCTCACCGTCACGGACGCCGCCAACCCGGCCCACATCGCCACCTCGACCGTCACCGTCACGGCCTCGCCCATCGCGGGCACCGCCCCGGGCGCCCCCACCGCGCTGACCGCGACGGCCGGCAACGGCCAGGCGGCGCTCGGGTGGACGGCCCCCGCGAGCAACGGCGGCGTCTCCATCACCTCCTACCGCGTCTACCGGGGCACCGCGAGCGGCCAGGAGAGCCTCCTCACCACCGGCGGCTGCAGCGGCCTCGGCACCGTCCTCTCCTGCACGGACACCGGGCTCACCCCGGGTCAGACGTACTACTACAAGGTCAGCGCCGTGAACTCGATCGGCGAGGGTGCCCAGAGCAACGAGGCCAGTGCCACCCCGACCGGCTGCCCGCCGCGACAGCTGCTCGGCAACCCCGGGTTCGAGACCGGCAGCGCCGCGCCGTGGACCGCCAGCTCGGGTGTCGTCAGCAACAGCGCCACCGAGCCGCCGCACAGCGGCAGTTGGGACGCCTGGCTGGACGGCTACGGCAGCACCCACACCGACACCCTCGCCCAGTCCGTCACCCTGCCGACCGGGTGCGGTACCTACAACCTCTCCTTCTGGCTGCACGTCGACACCGCCGAGACCACCACCACGACGGCCTACGACACGCTCAAGGTACAGGTCCTCAACAGCTCCGGCACGGTGCTCGCCACCCTGCACACCTACTCCAACCTCGACCACAACACCGGCTACGCGCAGCGGAGTCTCGACCTGTCGCCGTACGCGGGGCAGACCGTCACGCTGAAGTTCACCGGCAGTGAGGACTACGAGAAGCAGACCTCGTTCGTCATCGACGACACCGCGGTCAACGTCTCCTGACGGGCCCCGCCCGGCCGGCCCTCCCGCACAACGGGAGGGCAGGCCTCCTGGTGCGCGGTGCGCGGCTGCCGTACCGTCGGTCGCCGTGACCCTCGACCAGGACCGCGCGAACCGGATCTTCCCGCCCGCCACCTACGCGGACGGCGTGCCGTACGACCTCTACCGCGAACTGCGGGCGGCCGGGCCGGTCCACCGGATCGAGGAGCCGCCCGTCGGCGACTGGCCCGCGGGGCCGGGCTACTGGGCGGTGCTGCGGCACGCGGACGTCAAACACGTGCTGCGCAGCCCGGGGGACTTCTCCTCCCACCTCGGTGGCACCCAGATCCGCGACCCCGAGACACCCGCCGACCTGGCCTTCGCCCGCACGATGATGCTCAACCAGGACCCGCCGGACCACTCGCGCCTGCGCCGCATCGTCGCCGCCGCCTTCACTCCGCGTGCCCTGGCCGACCTGGCCGCCGCCATCGAGAGCCGCGTGCACGAACTCGTCGACACCGTCCGTCCGTTGGGCGCCACCGACTTCGTCGGCCTGGCCGCCGACCTGCCCCTGTGGACGCTCGCCCGGGTGATGGGCGTCCCCGACCGGGACCGCCGTCTCCTGCTGGACTGGGCGAACCGGGTGATCGGCTACCAGGACGCCGACCACGCCGCGTCCGCCACCGCAGACCCGGCCGGCCTGACCCCCCTCGGCCGCGCCGCCCTCGCCCACCGCCCGACCGCCACCCCCGGCGGCCGTCCGCTCAACCCGCGCTCCCGCGCCGGCCTCGCCGACCTCTACGCCTACGCCCACTCCCTCGCCCGACAGCCGGACGCGGACGGCCTGCTGGCCCGCACCCGGGAGGCGGGGCTGACGGTCGACGAGTTCGAGACGATGTTCTTCCTCTTCGCCGTGGCCGGCAACGAGACCGTCCGCAACGCCCTGCCCGGCGGGCTCCACGCCCTGCTCAGCCACCCCGACCAGTACCGACTGCTCTGCGAGAAACCGGAGTTGACCGCATCCGCAGTCGAGGAGATGCTGCGCTACTGGCCTCCCGTCATGGAGTTCCGCCGCACCGCCACCCGGGACCTCACCCTGGCGGGCCGACCCGTCCGGCGCGGCGACAAGGTCGTCGTCTACCACGCCTCCGCCGACCGCGACGAGCGCGTCTTCCCCGACCCCGACCGGTTCGACATCACCCGCACCCCGAACGACCACGTGAGCTTCGGCTACGGCCCCCACTTCTGTCTCGGTGCCCAACTCGCGCGCCTGCAGATGACCGTGATGATCCGTCACCTCGTCACGACCCTCCCCGGCCTGGAACTCGCGGACCCGGGCCGAGCCCCGCAGCGCCTGGTCTCCAACTTCCAGAACGGACTCAAGTCCCTCCCAATCAGATGGCGCGCGGGCGGCGGCTCGCGCCGGGTGAGCGGCGCGCGCGTCAGCGTGCGCAGTCCGGGCAGAGCCCCCGGTAGGTGACCTCGGCGCCCGACACGGTGAAGCCGAAGCGCTGTTCGGACGGGAGGTCGGCGAGCGGGTCGCCGGCCGGGTGGACGTCGCGGATGGTGCCGCAGTCGGTGCAGACGAGGTGCTGGTGGGGGTGGTGGGCGTTGGGGTCGTAGCGCTTGGCGCGGCCGTCGGTGGCGACCTCGACCACCTCGCCGAGCGTGACGAGCTCGCCGAGGGTGTTGTAGACGGTGGCCCGGGAGATCTCGGGGAGCCGCTCCGCGGCGCGGGCGTGCACCTCGTCGGCGGTGAGGTGCACATGGTCGCCGTCGAGGACCTCCGCCACGACGCGCCGCTGGGAGGTGAGGCGCCAGCCGCGCTCGCGCAGTCGTTCCAGGAGGTCGCTCATGTCGGTTCACCTATTCAGGTCAATGGAGAAACCCGGAGTTTATCAGCGGATATCAGGGTTATCCGGTATTGGACCCGATACTTCCCTGGTGTCCTTCTTGACTTGGATTGCGTCCATCGTAGGATCGGCTCCGGCATTAGCCTAGGCAGCAGCACACCAGGTAGCGCAAGACACCGTGATCCGCCTTGTCAGGGAAGGATTCCCATGTCTGAGAACCACGATGCAACCGGAGTCGGAGCACAGGCGGAGGGCACGGGCGGCTGCCCGGTCGTCCACGGGCGCGCGGCGCACCCCACCCAGGGCGGCGGCAACCGCCAGTGGTGGCCCGACCAGCTGAACCTCAAGATCCTCGCCAAGAACCCCGCGGTGGCGAACCCGTTCGGCGCGGAGTTCGACTACGCGGCGGCCTTCGAATCCCTCGACCTCCCGGCCGTCAAGCGCGACATCGCCACGGTCCTCACCACGTCGCACGACTGGTGGCCCGCCGACTACGGCAACTACGGCCCGTTCATGATCCGCATGGCCTGGCACAGCGCGGGCACCTACCGCATCCGCGACGGACGCGGCGGCGCCGGCGGCGGCCAGCAGCGCTTCGCCCCGCTCAACAGCTGGCCGGACAACGCGAGCCTGGACAAGGCCCGCCGCCTGCTGTGGCCGGTCAAGAAGAAGTACGGCCGCAGCCTGTCCTGGGCCGACCTGATGGTCCTCGCCGGCAACGTCGCCCTGGAGACGATGGGCTTCGAGACCTTCGGCTTCGGCGGCGGCCGGGTCGACGAGTGGGAGCCGGACGAGGACGTCTACTGGGGCCCGGAGACCACCTGGCTCGGCGACGAGCGCTACACCGGCGACCGCGAGCTGGAGAACCCGCTCGCCGCGGTCCAGATGGGCCTGATCTACGTCAACCCCGAGGGCCCCAACGGCAATCCGGACCCGATCGCGGCCGCGCGCGACATCCGCGAGACCTTCTACCGGATGGCGATGAACGACGAGGAGACCGTCGCCCTCATCGCCGGCGGCCACACCTTCGGCAAGACCCACGGCGCCGGCCCGGCGGACAATGTCGGCCCCGACCCCGAGGCCGCGCCGATGGAGCAGCAGGGCCTCGGCTGGAGGAGCGCCTTCCGCACCGGCGTGGGCGGCGACGCGATCACCAGCGGCCTGGAGGGCGCCTGGACGCACACCCCCACCACCTGGGACAACTCCTTCTTCGAGACCCTCTTCGGCTACGAGTGGGAGCTCACCGAGAGCCCCGCCGGCGCCCACCAGTGGATCCCGAAGGACGGCGCCGGCGCCGACACCGTGCCCGACGCGCACGACCCGTCGAAGCGGCACGCCCCGGTCATGCTCACCACCGACCTGTCGCTGCGCCTGGACCCGGTCTACGAGCCCATCTCCCGGCGCTTCAAGGACGATCCGGCGCAGTTCGCCGACGCGTTCGCCCGCGCCTGGTTCAAGCTCACCCACCGCGACATGGGCCCGGTCGTCCGCTACCTCGGCCCGGAGGTCCCGAGCGAGGAGCTGA
Organism: Kitasatospora sp. NPDC059722; assembly: GCF_042733235.1. NCBI lineage: Bacteria > Bacillati > Actinomycetota > Actinomycetes > Kitasatosporales > Streptomycetaceae > Kitasatospora > Kitasatospora sp. NPDC059722. The sequence continues at coordinate 28,730 of NZ_JBHWGD010000002.1, read as the reverse complement.
TCTGGCAGGACCCGCTGCCGGCGGCCACCGGCGAGCGGATCGACGCCGCCGACGCCGCCGCGCTCAAGGAGCGCGTCCTCGCCACCGGCCTGTCCGTCGCCCAGCTGGTCTCCGCCGCATGGGCCGCCGCCTCGTCCTTCCGCGGCAGCGACAAGCGCGGCGGCGCCAACGGCGGCCGGATCCGCCTCCAGCCGCAGGCCGGCTGGGAGGTCAACGACCCGGACGAGCTCGCGATCGTGCTGCGCGCCCTCGAAGGCGTCCAGCGGGACTTCAACGCCCGGGCCGGTGCCAAGCACGTCTCGCTGGCCGACCTCGTCGTGCTGGCCGGCGGCGCGGCCGTCGAGAAGGCGGCGAAGGACGCGGGCGTCGCGGTCGAGGTGCCGTTCGTGGCCGGGCGCGTGGACGCCTCGCAGGAGCAGACCGACGTCGAGTCGTTCGCGGCGCTGGAGCCCTCGGCCGACGGCTTCCGCAACTACGCCGGCAAGGGCCAGCGGCTGGCCGCCGAGTACCTGCTGCTCGACCGGGCCAACCTGCTGACGCTGAGCGCCCCCGAGCTGACCGTCCTCGTCGGCGGCCTGCGCGTCCTCGGCGCGAACCACGGAAAGTCCACGCACGGCGTGTTCACCGACACGCCGGGCGTGCTGACGAACGACTTCTTCGTCAACCTGCTCGACCTCGACACCACGTGGAAGGCCGCCTCCGAGGACGCGACCACGTTCGAGGGCCGCGACTCCTCCGGCGTCGTCAAGTGGACCGGCACCCGCGCCGACCTCGTGTTCGGCTCGAACTCCGAGCTGCGCGCCGTCGCGGAGGTCTACGCGAGCGACGACGCCAAGGAGAAGTTCGTCCGGGACTTCGTCGCGGCCTGGGTCAAGGTCATGAACCTCGACCGGTTCGACCTCGCCAAGGCGTGACGCCCGGCTCGGGGCCGGGCCCGGGACCTGTCCGTGCGGACAGGCCTACACCGGGCCCGGCCCCGAGCCGACGCTCACCAGCCCCGTCTCGTACGCGGCCACCACCACCTGGGCCCGGTCCCGCAGGCCCAGCTTGCCGAGGATCCGGGCCACGTGCGTCTTGACCGTCGCCTCGGACAGGCCGAACCGCGCGGCGAGTTCGGCGTTGCTGAGCCCGCGCGCGAGCAGGGTCATGACCTCCAGTTCGCGCGGGGTGAGCGCGGCCAGCTCGCGGTGCGGTGCGGCGGGGGCGTCCGGGCGGGCGAAGCGCTCGACGAGGCGGCGGGTGATCGCCGGGGCGAGCAGGGCGTCGCCGGAGCGCACCAGCCGGACGGCGGCGGCCAGGTGCTCGGGGGTGACGTCCTTGAGCAGGAAGCCGCTCGCGCCGGCGGCCATCGCGGCGTAGACGTACTGGTCGAGGTCGAAGGTGGTCAGCATGATCACCCGCGGCGGCTCCTGCGCCGTGTCGGCGACGATCCGCCGGGTGGCCTCCAGGCCGTCCAGGACGGGCATCCGGATGTCCATCAGCACGACGTCCGGTCTGGTCCGGCGCACGGCGGCCACCGCCTGCTCGCCGTCGTCGGCCTCGGCGACCACCTCGATCCCCTCGGACTCCAGGATCAGCCGGAAGCCGGTGCGCACCAGCGCCTGGTCGTCGGCGACCACCACGCGCAGCGGGTCGGTGCTCATGAACTCTCCAAGGGGATCAGGGCCTTGACGCGGTAGCCGCCGCGTGGCCGGGTGCCGGTGTGCAGGGTGCCGCCGTAGACGGCGAGGCGTTCGCGCAGGCCGATCAGGCCGCGGCCGTTGCCGGTGGCGGCAGCGCCGGTGGGGCGGCCGCCGGTGTCGGTGACCTCGACGGCCAGGTGGCCGGGGGCGTACTCGACGGTGACCTCGGCGGCGGCGCCGCCCGCGTGCTTGACGGTGTTGGTGAGCGCCTCCTGGATGACCCGGTAGGCGGCGAGTTCGACCCCGGGCGGCACGGCGCGGCGCTCGCCGGAGACGGTCAGCCCGACCGTCAGCCCGGCCTGCCGGACGCCCTCGACCAGCGCGTCCAGCCGGCCGAGGCCGGGCTGCGGGCTGAGGTCGGCGGTGGCGGCCGGGTCGTCGCCGGTGCCCGCGTCGATCGTCAGCAGGCCCATGACGTGCCGCAGTTCGGTCATTGCCGCGCGTCCGCCGGTCTCGACGGCGGTCATCGCCTCGCGGGCCTTGTCCGGCGCGGTGTCGAGGATCTTGCGCGCGGCCCCGGCCTGGATCGTCATCATGCTCACGTTGTGCGTCACGACGTCATGCAACTCCCGGGCGATGCGGGCCCGTTCGTGCTCGACCGCGCGCTGGAGCGCGGCCAGCTGCTCGCGTTCGAGGGCGGAGAGCCGCTCGTGGCCCTCGGCCGCCCGGCGGCGCCACATGCGCAGTTCGTAGGCGACCGCGAACACCGGCACGAGGAGCAGCACGGCGACCACGCCGTTGGGGAAGTGCGGCAGTTTGGCCTCGGCGAAGAGGACCACGAGCGTGGTGGCGGCGGCGGGCAGGCTCGCCAGGACGGCGGCCGGGCGGCGCCCGTACGCGGCGACGCTGTAGGCGGCGATGACGACGGCGACGCCCGCCGAGTAGGCGATGTCCTCGGACTGGTGACGCACCAGCAGCGCGAGCGGCAGGACGGCCCACAGCACCGCCAGCGGGTACCGGCGGCGAAGCGCGAGCGGCAGCGGCACGACCGGCACCATCAGGAGGAGCGCGGAGTGCGGCTCCTGGACGATGAGGACGTAGTGCGTGCCGAGGGAGGCCAGGAACAGGGCCAGCGCGACGTCGAACGCCCACCCGCGCCGGGTCGGCAGGGGCGGTGGCGGTCCGGCGCTCGGGCGGACGGCCGCGCGCAGCCGGTCCGGGGTCAGGGCTTCGATCACCGGCACATTGTGGCGGCCGGGCGCCCGGCTGGACAGCCCCGCGTCCGGCGGAGCCTCCTACCCCCGTCGACTACGTCGCAAGGATGACGCCGCGCGCCGTACCTCCCGCGCGGTACGGAAGTTGCCGCGCTCGGCGGACGCGGGTGCCCGGCCTCCCTCCGTACGGTCGTCCCGACCCACCAGGGACGACACGCGTCCCGACCCACCAGGGACGACACGAGGGACGACGATGAGCACCCCACCGGTGATCGAACTGCGCGGCGTGAGCCGCGGCTACGAGGGCGCGCGGGCCGCCCTGGACGACGTCACGCTGAGCGTGCGGCCGGGCGAGTCGGTGGCCGTGCTCGGCCCGTCGGGGAGCGGGAAGTCCACGCTGCTCAACCTGGTGGCCGGGCTGGACCGGCCGACCGCGGGGACGGTCACGGTGGCCGGGACGCGGGTCGACGGGCTGAACGAGGCGGCCTCCGCCCGCTACCGGCGCAGCACCATCGGGATGGTGTTCCAGTTCTTCAACCTGCTGGACGACCTGACCGTGGCCGACAACGTGGCCCTCGCCGGCGAACTGGCGGGCGTGCCGCGCGGCGAGGCCCGGCGCAGGGCCGCCGAGCTGCTGGAGGCGCTCAGCGTCGACCGGCACGCCCGCGCCCACCCCGGCCGGCTGTCCGGCGGCGAGCGCCAGCGCGTCGCGGTGGCCCGGGCGCTGATGAACCGGCCGACGCTGCTGCTGGCCGACGAGCCGACCGGCGCGCTGGACTCGGCCTCGGGCGAGGACGTCAAGGAGCTGTTCCGGGAGCTGCACGAGGACGGGCAGACGATCCTGCTGGTGACGCACGACCTGAGGCTGGCCGCGGACTGCGCGACCCGCACGGTCCGGATGCGCGACGGCCGCGTCGAGGCGGATTCGGCGGTGGCGGCATGAGCGAGCGGAGGGAGCTCGTCGTGGGTAGGTGCGCGTTGCGCGAGGCGCTCGCCGAGGGAAGCGGAGGGGGGCGCATGAGCGAGCGGAGGGAGCTCATCGTGGGTAGGTGCGCGTTGCGCGAGGCGCTCGCCGTGCGAAGCGAGGGGGGCGGCATGAGCGAGCGGAGGGAGCTCATCGTGGGTAGGTGCGCGTTGCGCGAAGCGCTCGCCGAGCGAAGCGAGGGGGGCGCATGAGCGCCCTCGGGAGGGTCGTCCGGGCCGGTGTGCGCCGCCGCCGGACCCAGTCGGTCGCCATCGGCCTGGCCGCCATGGTGGCCACCACCTGCTCCGTGCTGGGCGGTTCGCTGCTGGTCGCCTCCCAGGCGCCCTTCGACCACGCCTTCGAAGGCCAGCACGGCGCCCACCTCACCGCCCGCTTCGACGGCGCCCGCACCACCGCGGCCGGGCTCGCCGCCTCCGCCCGCGCGTCCGGCGTGACGGCCGCCGCCGGCCCGTTCCGCACCGTCACCGTCGACCCCGCGCCGGGCCCGGGCTCGACCGTCCCGGCCGGGGTGACGCTCCCGCCGATGACCGTCGTCGGCCGCGGCTCGGCCAGTGGCGACGTCGACGACGTCACGCTCCTCCAGGGGACCTGGCCGCACGCGGCGGACGAGGTGGTGCTCGACACCGGGTACGGCAGCACGCCCGCCGAGCTCGGTGGCTCGATCCGGCTGCCCGGCCTGCCGGGCGCGCCCGCGCTGAAGGTGGTCGGCCTCGCCCGCTCCGTCAGCCGCACCGCCGACGCCTGGGTCACCCCCGAGGGCGTCACCGCCCTCACCGCGCCCGGCACCACCCCCGGCTACGAGATGCTCTACCGCTTCGCCGACGCGGGCACCACCGGCGCGATGGACGCCGGCCGCTCCGCCGTCGCCGCCGCCGCGCCCGCCGGGGCGCTGACCGGCGCGCAGTCCTGGCTCACCGCCAAGCAGGGCTCGGACCGCAACACTGCGCTGTTCCTGCCCTTCCTGGTCGCCTTCGGACTGCTCGGCATGGCGATGTCCGTCCTGGTGGCGGGCAACGTCGCGGCCGGCGCGGTCGGCACCGCCACCCGGCGGATCGGCGTCCTCAAGGCGCTCGGCTGCACCCCGGCCCAGGTGGTCCGCGCGTACGTCGGCCAGGCGCTGGTGCCGGCCGCCGTCGGCACCCTCCTCGGGGTGGTCGTGGGCAACCTGCTGACCGTCCCGGTACTCGCCACCACCGGGCAGGTCTACGGGACGGACGCCTCCGGCATCGCCCCCTGGGTCGACGCCGCCGTGGCGGGCGGCACCCTGGTCACCGTCGCGCTCGTCGCCTGGGCCGCCGCCGCCCGGGCCGGCCGGCTGCGCACGGTGGACGCGCTCGCCGTCGGCCGCACGGCGGGCGGCACCCGGCGCGCCGCGGTCGCGGCCCGCGCCGCCGCCCTGGCGGCCCGGCTGCCGCTGCCCCGGCCGCTGAGCCTCGGGCTCGCCCAGCCCTTCGCCCGCCCGGCCCGGGCCGCCGGGATGCTCGCGGCCGTGCTGTTCGGCACCGCAGCGGCGGTCTTCGCGGTGGGCATGGGCGGCACGATGACGTGGGTGCAGGAGGCGAAGAACCACGACGGCGCGGACGTGTTCGTGCACCCGCGGCGGGCGGACGGGCCCGGCTCCGGTGCGACGGCCGGCCGGCCGGTCGCCGCCGATCCGGCGGACGTGACCGCCGCGCTGGCCGGCCGTCCGGGCACGGCGTCCTCCTACGGCACCGGCACGGTCGACGTCGCCGTCCCCGGCGTGGCCGGCAGCACCACGGTGACGGCGTTCCAGGGCGACGCGTCCCGGGCCGGCTACCGGATGGTCTCCGGCCGCTGGTACCGGGGCCCGGGCGAGGCCGTCGCCCCGGCCACCTTCCTTACCGAGGCGAACGTCCGGCTCGGCGACCGGGTGACGTTCACGGACCACGGCCGGCCGGTCACCGTGACCGTCGTCGGAGAGGTCTTCGACCCGCACGTCCAGACGAACGAACTGCTCACCGACGCCCGGAGCTTCCCGTCCGGGACGGCCCCCCGACCGGACGCCTGGTTCGTCACGCTGACCAAGGGCACCGACCGGGCCGCCTACGCGGCCGCCCTCGGCACCGCGCTCGCCCCGGTCCACATGAGCGCCGAGGTCGGCGCGCCGCACGGCTCCAGCGGCTCGATCGCCGCACTGGACTCGCTGACCGCCACGCTGACGCTGCTCCTGGTCGTCGTCGCCGGGCTCGGGGTGTTCAACACCGTCGTCCTGGAGATCCGGGAACGCACCCGGGACATGGGCGTCACCAAGGCGCTCGGCATGACCCCGGTGCAGACCGTGGGCGTGGTGCTCGCCTCGGTCGTCCTCGTCGGGGTGGTCGGCGCGGCGATCGGCCTGCCCGTCGGGCTGCTGCTGCACGGGCTCACCGTGCCCGCCATGGGTCACAGCGCCGGGCTCGACTTCCCGGCCTCGGCGCTGGACGTCCTCGGCGCGCCGGCGCTGGTTCTGCTCGCCGGCGGCGGGGTGCTGATCGCCGTCCTCGGGGCCCTGCTGCCCGCCGTCCGGGCGGCGCGGACGCGGACGGTGGCCGCGCTGCGGGCGGAGTGAGCGCCAGGGGCGCGTGTCGCCGGTTCAGGCCGGGTGCCGCGCCGCCGGGGCACGCGCCCCGCGCCCCGCGGAGCCCGGTCAGTCCCGGCCGGGCTCCTCGGCCTTCCGCTCGGCCGCCTTGACCTGCTCCTCGAACGCGCGGGCGTCGATCCGCTCGACCGTGGCGCCGTGCTTCGCGGCCAGCTCGTCCGCCGGGCCGGGGGACGCCTCGCGCACGTCCACCACGAGCATCGCACCGCCGTCCGGTACCCGCGGCGACAGCACGATCAGTCCGGCGCCGCCCTCCGTCGCCTGGTGTTCCTCGGCCGCGTTGCCGAGCACCGTGCCCGCCGCGAAGCCCAGCAGCACCCCGATCGGCCCGCCGAGCAGGCCCACCAGCCCGCCCAGCACGCCGGAGCCCACGGTCGCCACGCCCGCACCGCGCACGAACCCGTCCCGCACCTCCAGCAGGCCGTCGGCGCTGCGCTCCAGCGCGGCCACCTGCCGCAGGCCGGGCAGGTGCTGCGCCTCGTCGTAGGCGGCCCGCCAGCCGGCGGCGTCCGGGAAGGTCAGCAGGACGACGTTGTGCTGCTCGCTCATGGTGCTCCGATCGGTCCACGGGTCCCGGGCTCCATCGTCACCCTGGGTGCCGGGCGCTGCCACAGCAGCGACCGGCCGCCGGGCTCCCCGGGGGCGGCGGCCCCGAAACGTGGGGTCCGGTTTGTGTGGCCCTCACCGCCCCGGTTTTGGCCAGGTGTGGGGCGGCCGTCGGGCCGGGCGGGGGAGCGGCGGGCGCGGCGGCCGGTGGCGGGACCGGGCATGGCCTGGGGGAACGGGGGCGGGGTGCCGGGCCGGACCTTATTTCGATCGTGGCCGGAATTGCGTCGGGTGGGGCGCACGCCCCTGGTGTGACGCGTGAGGCGCTGCCAGGATCCGGACCCGGCACGCCCGTGCCAGATCCCATCGCTTCGAGGAGGCAACATGCTGCCCACGGCTGAGCAGGTTCGCGCGCTCAAGGACGAGGACTTCCGGCTCACCCTCGGCCAGGGCCACCAGGTCCACCCGGCTGGCGAGCTCGCGGACGAGCTGTACGTGACCGCCTCGGTGCAGTCCGGCACCTGCGGCGGCTGGTCGAGCTGCGGCCGCGTCTGCAGCTTCTGAGTCCTCCGGGGGCCGTGAGGCCTCCGGAGCCGGCCGATCCCGGATCCCGCGGCTCTCCCGAGCCCACGGTCCGGGGTCGCGGCCGGCGCGGGTCCCGGCCGCACCGCCGGGATCCGCGCCGCGTCCGCGCCGCCGGCCGGCGGTTCGACCGTGGCCGGCCCACGGCACCGGGCACCCCACGGCCCTGGTGCTCTCCGGCCGCGAGGCGGACGGTACGGCTGCACTGCAACTCAACACCCCTGAGAGCGCGTCGAGTTGCCCAAGCAGGCGCAGCCGGTGACCGGTCCGCGGGGTGGTGCCCCGACCCCACGCCGGGGCACCACCCATCCTGAGCGGTCGGTATGGCGCGACAGTGAGAGACACAGCGAGAGAGGCGACCCCGACCCGTGGTTGACGCGACCGAACTCCTGCGGGCCGCCGCCCGCGCCGTCCCGCTGAACGCCCGCGGTCCGGTGCCCGGCACCGAGACGGCGGGGCTCGCCGAACGCGCCGAACGGGTTGAACGGTCCGAACGGGTTGAACGCGCCGAACGGTCCGAACGCGCCACGCGGAAGCTGGACCGCTGGCGCGCCCAGGCGCCATTCGACCGGGACGGCTGGTTCGAGCGCCGCCTCGCCGCCGACGGCCTCGACCCGGACGCCCTGCACGCCCTGCTCGCCGAGCACCCGGACGCCCTCGCCGACCGCCTCGGGCGCCTCCCGTGGGCCGAGCGCCTCGCCGCCGCCTTCGCGACACCCGCCACCCTCGACGTGCCCGAGGACCACGCCTTCGCCCGGCTCGTCGCGCCCCTGCTGGCCGACGCCCGCGACCGGCTGCGCGCCGCAATCGCCGACCTGGACGTCCCCGCCCTCGGCACGCCCGAGGAGCTGACCGCCCTCGTCCTCCCGGCGCTCACCGCCGCCGTCCACGGCATGGCCGTCCGCACCGTCATCACCGAGCTCCACGTCGCCCGCCTCACCGGCGAGTTGACCGGTGACACCCCCGAGGAGCGCTACCGCGACTTCCTCGACCGGCTCACCCGGCCCGGGCGCGCCTTGCGCCTGCTCGCCGAACACCCAGTCCTGGCCCACCGGTTGACGACCGCCGCCGAGCAGTGGACCGCCACCGGCCGCACGCTGTTCCGCCGCCTCGCCGCCGACCTGCCCGCGATCCGCGCCACCTTCGCCGACGGCCGTCCGCTCGGCCGCCTCACCGAACTCGCCACCGGCCTCGGCGATCCGCACCGCGGCGGCGCCACCGTGAGCTCCCTGCGCTTCGAGCACGGCACCCGGATCGTCTACAAGCCCCGCCCGCTCGGCGCCGAGAACCACTTCCAGCAGGTCCTGCGGTGGCTCAACCCCCGGCTCCGGCTGCCCCTGCACGACCTCGCCCACCTGGCCCGCGACGGCTACGGCTGGGTCGCCCACGTCACGGCCGAACCGGCCCGCGACGAGGCCGAGTTGAGCGCCTTCTACCACCGTGCCGGCACGCTCGCCGCCCTCATGTACGTCCTCGACGCCGTCGACTGCCACGCGCAGAACCTGCTCGCCGTCCGGGACCAGCCCGTGCTCATCGACCTGGAGGCCCTGCTTCACCCCGACCTGCACGAGCCCGCCAAGGACCTCTCCGAGTCCGAGCGCCTCGCCCGCCACCACGCCCGCCACTCGGTGCTGCGCTCGGGCCTGCTGCCCGAACGCATGTGGGACGAGGGCAACGGCGGCACCGACCTCTCCGCCCTCGGCTGGGACCCTTCGACCCTCCCGCCCCGCGCGGCACCCGTCCTCGTCGGCGAAGGCACGGACGAACTGCGGCTCGAATACCGGCGGTTGCCGATCGAGGCCCCGGGCAGCCGGCCCGTCCCGGCCGACCGGCCGCTGCGCCTCGCCGACCACCTGGACGAGTTGGAGGCCGGCTTCACCGAGGCCTACCGGATCCTCGCCGCGGAAAAGGACCAACTCGGCGATCTGATACGCGCGTTCGCCGGCGACGAGACCCGCATGCTGCGCCGCGATACCTTCGAGTACCGCAGCCTCCTCAACACCGCCTGCCACCCCGACCTCCTGCGCGACGCCCTCGACCAGGACCGCCACCTCGACCGGCTCTGGGCCCTCGCCGCCTGGGAGGAGCACGCGCTCGCCTTCGTCGAGCACGAGCGCGCGGACCTGTGGCGCGGCGACGTGCCCGTGTTCACCATCCGCCCGGACGGCGTCGACGCCCGCTCCTCGACCGGCGCGGTGATCCCGGGCGTCGCGGACCGGCCGGCGCTCGACCTCGCCCTCGCGAAGGCGGACGGGCTGGGCGAGGAGGACCTGGAGCGCCAACTCCAGCTCCTCCGGCTGTCCGTGACGACGGCCGACGGCGCCCGCGAGCCGCGCCGAACGACGACGACCGCACCCCTCGCCGCACCGGCCGGGACGGAGGACGGCCTCGCGGCCCGCGCCCTCGCCAAGGCCGTCGAAGCCGGCGAGCAGCTCCTCCGCGAGGCCCACCGGGGCAGCGCCGACCTCGCCTGGGCCGGCCCCAACTGGACCCCGCCCGGCCGCTGGGCGCCCGCCGAGCTCGGCCCCGACCTCTACAGCGGCACGGCCGGCATCGTCCTCTTCCTCCACCAGCTCGCCACCGTCACCGGGGACCGCTCCCACCGCGAGGCGGCCCGGGCCGCCGAACGCACGCTCCGCCGCCAGGTCCGCCGTCGCGCCGACCGCCTCGGCGGCGGCCTCGCCGGCACCGGCGGCGTGCTGTACGCCCTCGCGCACCTCGCCGCCGACCACCCGGACGACGAACTCGACGCCCTGGCGGGGCAGATGATCGGCCGGATCGCGGCCACCGCCGCCGAGGACGTCCAGCACGACCTCCTGGCGGGCAACGCCGGCACCATCGGCGGCCTCCTGGCCTGGGCCTCCGTCCGCCCCGGCCCGGCCGTGACCGCCGCCCTCGCGGCCTGTGCCGCACGCCTCACGGAAACCGCGGCCCCGCACCCGGAATTGGGGAGGGCCGACGGCGGCGTCGGCTGGCTCCCCGCCTCCCTCGCGGGCGCGGCCGCCCGTCCGCTCGCGGGGTTCGCCCACGGCGCGTCCGGCATCGCGTGGGCACTGGCGAAGGCGGGCCACCACCTGGGCGACTCCCGCCTTCCCCAACTCGCCCTCGCCGCACTGGACTACGAGCGCACCCTGTTCGACCCGGCCGCCGCCAACTGGCGCGACGTCCGCGAGGACGGCGGTCCCGACGGCCCGTCCTTCCCGGTCCTCTGGTGCCACGGCGCCTCCGGCATCGCCCTCGCCCGGGTGGAGCTCGCCGAACTCCTGCCGGAAGGCGGCGAGTTGCTCGCGAAGGAGCGTGACGCCGCCCTCGACACCGTGCTGCGCGAGGGCTTCGGCCTCAACGCGTCCCTGTGCCACGGCGACCTCGGCAACGTGGAACCCCTCCACCTCGCGGGACGTCCCTGGCACGGCGCGGCCCGCGCCGCCCTGGACGCCCTCGACGCCAGGGGCTGGACCTGCGGCCTGCCGCACGGCGTCCACAGCCCGTCCCTCATGGTCGGCCTCGCCGGCATCGGCCACGGCCTCCTCCGCCTGGCCGCACCCACCCGAGTCCCGTCCCTCCTGGCCCTCCACCCGCCGACGGTGCGTTGACCCTACGGCCCCCGCAACCGCCCGCGCGTGGTGCCCGGCTCACGCGCCGGTGGCACTCGGGCAGAACTCCGCCTCCAGTTCGTCGGTGAACACGCCGATCGGCCAGGCGCCGCTCTTCCAGGTCCCGTTCGTCCAGTCGCCGTTGACGTTGGTGGAGAGCAGGTGGCGGCCGTCCCGGCTGCCGTAGGTGTAGGTCCACGAGCCGTTGATGGCGCCGCCCATGCCCCACACCGTGGTGCAGGACAGCTTGATCGAGCTCACGCCCAGGCCGTACGCCGTGTTCTCGATCCACGTCTTCGGCGGCGTCGGGATCATCGTGAACATCTCCCGCTGCTGGGCGGGCGGCAGCAGGCGGCCGCCCAGCAGCGCGGCGAAGAAGGTGTCGAGGTCGCCGACGGTGGAGATCATGTCGCCGGAGGCCCAGCCCCAGGACGGGCTCAGCTCGGTGACGTCGTAGACGGGCGCGTCCGGGTGGGGGTCGCCCAGGCGCGTGTACTCGCGCCCGTGCGGCCCGTGGACGGTGATGTCGGACGGGGTCGGCGTGGAGGTGCTCCCGAGGCCGAGCGGGGCGCTGATCCGCTGCTCGATCTGCTCGGCGAGCGTGGTGCCGGTGGCGCGTTCGACGATCAGCCCGGCGAGGACGTAGTTGGTGTCGGAGTACGTCCAGCCGGTGCCGGGGGCGAAGTCGGGCCGGTGGTGCATCGCGATCCCGACGAGCTGCGCGGGGGTGTAGTCGTCGAAGCGGTGCCGGAGGAAGGCGGGGCCGCCCGCCTTGCGCTGGACGTCCTCGTCCATCACGTAGTTGAAGACGCCGCTGGTGTGGTTGAGCAGCTGTCGCACGGTGATCCGGTCGGGCTGGTAGCCGGGCCCGTCTACGACGCCGGGGAGCCAGCGGTCGACGCTGTCGTCGAGGCTCAGCCGGCCCTCGGCGGCGAGCTGGAGGACGACGGTGGCGACGAAGGTCTTGGTGGTGCTGCCGATCCGGAACCGGTCCTGCGGGTGGCGCGCCCGCCCGGTGGCGGTGTCGGCGACGCCCGCGCCGCCGTACCAGTGGCGGTGGCCGTCCCTGACCTCGGCGACCGCGCCGGGCAGACCGCCCTCGGCCACGGCCCGGTCCAGCACCTTCTGCACGCCGTCGTGCCCGCTCTTCGCGGCCGACGCGGCGAGGGCCGGTGTGGCGAGGGCCGGCGTGGCGGCGGTGGCCGAGAGCACGGCTCCGGCGAGCACGGCGCCGACGGTGGTGCGGATCGTGGTCTTCATGGTGTGTTCCCCCTGGCGGTGGTTGTGGTTGCGAGGAAGAAACTACGGCGTGCTTTCCATATGAATCAACGTCAACTCCTATTGCCCGATGAATCCTTGCAGCTCATAGCGGCGATATCCTTGCAATGGCCCTGCCAGTGATTGCAAGGCCGTGCGGGTTCATTGCAACAAGCCCGGAGCCCTGCGCATACTGGTCGCGCCACGCGAGGAGACGAGGACGGATGCCCGGAGCCAGACTGACCCAGCAGGACCGCCGCCGGATCGCCACCGGCCTGGCCGAGGGGCTCGGCTACGGCGAGATCGCCCGCGACCTCGGCCGCCCGACGTCCACCGTGACCCGCGAGATCGCCCGCAACGGCGGCCCCTCCGGCTACCGCGCCGAGCGCGCCCACCGGGCCACCGTCCAGCGCTCCCGCCGCACCCGCCCGGCCCCGCCGTCGGGCGCCCGCTCGGCCGTCGTCGTCCGGCAGGCGGCCGGGCGCGACCCGGTCGCCGTGCGCGAGTTCGCCGAACGGATGGCCGAGTTGCTGGTCCACGTCGGCATGCCCCGGATGGTGGCCCGGGTGCTCACCTGCCTCTACGTCACCGACGACGGCAGCCTCACCGCGGGCGACCTCGCCGACCGGCTCCGGGTCAGCCCGGCCTCCGTCTCCAAGGCGACCGCCTACCTGGAGGGCCAGGCGCTGGTCCGCCGGGAGCGCGACGAGCACCGGCGCCGCACGCGCTACGTCATCGACGGTGACATCTGGTACCGCGCGCTGCTGGCCAGCGCCGAACGCAACGCGATGCTCGCCGGGGTCGCCCGCGAGGGCGCCGAACTGCTCGGCCCCGCCACCCCGGCCGGCGCCCGGATGGACGGCGCCGCCGCACTCCTCGACCGGATCGGCCAGGACATCGTGCGCGCCGTCCTGCAGTGGCGGGAAGCGCCGTGACCTAAGGCCTGTCGTCAAACCCCCGCCCTCCGGGCGGCGTTGGGGCACGCACCTCGCTGCGTTGTCGTCGGTCGCCCGATGTCCCCCAGCCTGGCGGCCGGGTGGGGGTCCCCCCGGCCGAAGGCTGGGGGCGTGCCCCCACCGCATCGCCTCCCTCCTCCGCCTTGCGATGCACGCACCCCAACGCCGCCCGGCCCGCCCTCCGGGCGGACGACGGGAGTTTGACGACAGGCCCTGGACCCGGGGGAGGATGGGCGCATGCAGCTGAGGATCGAGGCCACCGACCTGCCCGGCCGCAAGTGCGGCGCCGCCCCCGGCTTCCCGGGCTACCGCGACATCCACGTCGCCGTCCAGCGCCGCGCCAAGCCGGGCGAGTTGCTGGACCCGCAGCCCGGCGACGCGCCGCGCGCGGAGTGGACGCTGGAGTGCGTGGCGAAGCCGACGCCCGCCGGCACCGACATCACCGGCCGGTACGTCCAGGGCGGCCCGGGCGGGCGCTTCGTCTACCTCAACTGGCTGAGCGGCCCGGGGTCCACGATGTTCCGCCGCGCGAAGATCTTCCTGGACGCGATTCCCCCGGAGGTCGTCGAAGCCGCCGTCCGCTCCGGCCTGTTGGTGGCCCGCCTGGGCCTCACGGACGCCAAGGGCCACCCGCTGTGCGCCGCCGTCCGCCCGCCGCTGGTCACCTGGACGGCAGGGGGCTGAGCGCCGCGTACTCCAGGGGCGCCGAGGGGTCGATCGACACGTCGGCGGGAGCCGGCTCGGCGCCCGCGCGGACCAGCAGGTCGCCGATGGCGGCGACCATCGCGCCGTTGTCCGTGCAGAGCCGCAGCGGCGGTACGCGCAGGGTGATGCCCGCCGCTGCGCAGCGCTCCTCCGCCATCGCCCTGACGCGGGAGTTGGCGGCCACCCCGCCGACCACCACGAGCGTGCCGATGCCGTGGTCCGTGCAGGCCCGCACCGCCTTGCGGGTCAGCACGTCGGCGATCGCCTCCTGGAGCGCCGCCGCCGCGTCGGGGACGTGCGGCGCGCGCTGCGCCTCCACCCAGCGGGCGGCGGCGGTCTTGAGGCCGGAGAACGAGAACGCGTACGGGTGGTCCTGCGGCCCGGTCAGCGGGCGGGGCAGCCGGACGGCCGTCGGGTCGCCGTCGCGCGCCGCGCGGTCGATCGCGGGACCGCCCGGGTAGGGGAGTCCGAGGATCCTCGCGACCTTGTCGAAGCACTCCCCGGCCGCGTCGTCGAGGGTGTCGCCGAGGTGGACGATCGGGTCGCGGGCGAGGTCGCGCACGAGCAGCAGCGAGGTGTGCCCGCCGGAGACGATGAGCACGACGGATGGGTCCGGCAGCGGCCCGCCGTCGAGCGTCGCGGCGGCGACGTGCCCGGCGAGGTGGTGCACCCCGTGGAGCGGGACGCCGAGCGAGAACGCGTACGCTTTGGCGGCGGCCACGCCGACGTGGAGGGCGCCGGAGAGGCCGGGGCCGGTGGTGACCGCGACGGCGCCGATGTCCCGGAGTGTCAGTCCGGCCCGGTGCAGGGCCTCCTGGACCACGGGGGCCATCGCGTGGACGTGGGCGCGGGCGGCGATCTCCGGCACGACGCCGCCGTAGCGGGCGTGCTCGTCCATCGACGACGCCACTGCCTGCCCGAGCAACACGCCGTCACGGACCAGCCCGGCGCCCGTCTCGTCGCACGAGGACTCGATCCCGAGCACGACCGTCACAGTCTCTCTCCTGCCTCACCCATTACACGTAGCGGTCCCATTGTGCCCGACGTGTCGTCGGGAATAAGCAGGAGCCCATTGATCGCTCCTGCAACTGATACGCAATAGTGTTGTCCCGGCACGATCGCCAACTTCGTGAAAGAAGGACCCGTTGGGCACCTACTCGCTTCCCGACCTGCCGTACGACTACTCCGCGCTGGAGCGGGCGATGTCGGCCGAGATCCTGGAGCTGCACCACTCCAAGCACCACGCCGCGTACGTGAAGGGCGCGAACGACACCCTGGAGCAGCTGGCCGAGGCGCGCGACAAGGAGCAGTTCGGCGGCCTGGTCGGCCTGCAGAAGACGTTCGCCTTCCACCTGTCCGGCCACGTCCTGCACTCGCTGTTCTGGCAGAACCTGTCCCCGGAGGGCGGCGACCGCCCCGAGGGCGAGCTGGCCGACGCGATCACCGAGCACTTCGGCAGCTTCGAGGCCTTCAAGAAGCAGCTGACGAACGCCACCACGGGCGTGCAGGGCTCGGGTTGGGGCATCCTGTCGTGGGAGCCGCTGAGCAAGCGCCTGATCGTCGAGCAGGTCTACGACCACCACGGCAACGTCGGCCAGGGCGCCACCCCGCTGCTGGCCTTCGACGCCTGGGAGCACGCCTACTACCTGCAGTACCGCAACGTGCGCCCCGACTACGTGACCCGCCTGTGGGACGTCGTCAACTGGCAGGACGTCTCGGCCCGCTTCGCCGCCGTCAAGTCCGCCTGAACCGATTCAGGCATCGGGAATGCCCCGGCCCGCTCAGGCGGTCCGGGGCATTCCCCTCGCATCCCCGCCAACCCGCCGATGAGCACATTCAGGTCGGAAGCTCCCGAATGCGTCGTCTACGACAACCTGGGGGTAGGAGGCCGGTTGGCGGCTGGTCGGGCCAGCCCGCTCGGATCCTCTGCTGCAAGAGCCGCTCCGAGCAGCTGTCGGACCTGCTCCTCCGCCTTGGCCGACAGTCCCCGGTGCCCTGTGGGTTCGATGCGCACGTCATCACCCCATTGCGTTCGCACGCTTGGCCAGCTTCGTCAGCTCCGTAGGAGCGCCTCGGCCGGCGATGAGGATGAGCTCACGGATCGTCGCCCGCGCCGCCACGTGACTCCGGACGCTTTCCGGCGCCGCTTCCTCGGCTCGAAGGAGGCAGTCGATCGCCTCACCCAGGTGACGTCGTTGCGCGTGAGCTCGCCCGAGGTCGATCAGTAGCCTTGACCTGCGCTCGGGCGAGAGCTGTCCGGCATCGATCCGGCAGCCGATTTCCAGAGCCTCGCCCGCATCGCCGAGTTCGACTGCCGTCGAGACGGCCTGAATCTCGACGTTCGTAGGCCCGAACTCCAGGTTGAAGTCGTTGCGGTCCTCGCCGAGTCGTGCCGCGACCTCACGGGCGCGGGCGAGTTCTCTCAGCGCCTGCTCGCGTTGGCCGGCGCGAGCGGCGGCCAACGCGAGAACCAGGTGGAGCGCGCCGAGGACGGACAACGCTTCCGGTGGCGGATGTCCTGCCGACGTGTAGGTCCGGAGCGCCGCCACCGCAGTCCCGGCGGCGTGTTCTGCCTGGTCCAACCGCCGTAGTCGGACGAATGCGTGGGCCAGTCGGTAGATGCCGGCGAAGACGTGCAGTGGCTGTCCGGCCTGCTCGGCGGCTTGGATGGCCCGGTCGGCGGCCACCCATGCGGCGTCGGCCTCGTCTTGGCGGACGAATGCCGCTGCGACCGCCTGATATGCCTGGCTGAGCAGTAGCAGGATCTTGGGGCGCTCCTCCGCCGCGGCGGTTCGCGACGCCCGCTCCAGACGTGGCAGGACGTCGGCGATGGCAGTGCTGAGCCCGGCAAAACGTGCGCCGTGCGTCAGATGCCAGAACTCCTCGGTGGCGGTTGCCAGCTCGGGCAGGTCGACGGTTTCCGTCCGGGGGCGTTCGCCGAGCAGCGCATCAAGAGCGGGATGACCCGACAGCGACAGCCGCACAAGATCAAGGTCGTTGGTCTGTTCGGTAGCCGAGGGTACGGGTGCGGCGGATGATGGCGCATCAGGCCTGAGCGTCTGAACGGAGACGCCAAGGCCGTTCGCCAGCAAGTGGAGGACGTCGAGACGGACCACCGGCTGGATGCCCCGCTCGACCTGGGACACCCAACTGGCGGTTCGGTTGACGGCGGCGGCGAGTTGGTCCTGCCGCATGCCACGCCCCTTGCGTAGCTGGGCGACCCGGGCGCCGAACGCCCGCTGTTCCTCAGGACTCACCGGGTGAGTTGGTCGGCGGACGCGCCCTTGCCGGAGATCTCGGCCAGGAACGTGACCTCGAACGACTCCAGGTACTGGCCACGTTCGGCAAGGAATCGGCGGACGTGGGGCTGGCGCTCGTGCTCCTCGAACGCCTCACGGTCCGCATACAGCTCGTAGAAGACCCGGACGTGAGGCTCGTCCGGTACAGCGTGGTTGACGTAGACGAGAGTGCCGGGTTCCTTGGCGCGGATTCCTTCGAGCGCTTCCTCAGCCAGGGCGTCGAAGGCCTGAGCAGCTGTCACATCGCGGGCCACGAAACGCACAACGAGGCCGAATCCCATGGTTCTCCCCTTCCTGGATTGGTTGAGTCTCGCACGACTAGGTGAACGTCTGCGAGTAGCAGATTCTCTTGACTCACAGTTTTTCTGCGACTACGTTCAGTGCAGTCGCCGTGGCTGAGAGCTATGGCCGGCTTCCCTTTTCGCTGCCGTCTGGTGACGGCCACTGCCCATCTGCAGTGATGGAGGAGCAATGGGGTGGAACGTGATCGTCAGCCCGCTCAACACCGCCGGCTTTCCGGTGCCGCTGGAGTGGGGTGTACCGCCAGGGGTCGACTCCGTTCCGCCGGCCCGGCGGCTGGTGATGGCGATCGTGCGGGAGTGGGGAGTGCCGCTCTCGCCCGATGATCTCCAGGAGGTGGAGCTGTGCGCGAGCGAGCTGATCGCCAACGCCCTCCTGCACACGAGGTCGCGCTGTACCGTGGCCATCCGATGGCGCGCCGGCCGGTTGCGGGTCGAGGTCATCGACCGGCGCCCGGATCTCCCGCGGCCGGAGCGCTGCACCGAATCGACAAGTGGCCGTGGGCTGTTGTTGGTGGAGACGCTGGCCACCGCCTGGGGCTGGCACCCGGCGGGGACGGGCAAAGTGGTGTGGTTCGAATACCTGGAGACCTCCGAAGTGGCGAGGGGGCCCCCGCCGCCCCGGGGCGGGCCCCGGGCGGGGCGGGCGCCGCGCCCGGGTGGGCTGAACCTGTCGTTCGGCAACGGCTCCGCGGACCTGAAGGCCGCCCGGGAGTGGTT